>NZ_JBFTLD010000016.1:0-50598 GCF_056396265.1 Allobosea sp. 05T422_2
GATGCGGGGCTATCTCGATCGTGGCTACACTGTCGTCAAGATGAAAATCGGTGGGGCCCCGATCGACGAGGACCGCGAGCGCATCGAGGCGGCGCTGAAGGAGATCGGATCGCAAGCCCAGCTGGCGGTGGATGCGAATGGCCGTTTCGACCTGGAGACCGGCATCGCCTACGCCAAGATGCTGCGGGATTATCCTCTATTCTGGTACGAGGAAGTCGGCGATCCGCTCGACTACGCCCTCCAGGCCGCCCTCTCGGAATTCTATCCGGGGCCGATGGCGACGGGCGAGAACCTCTTCTCTCACCAGGACGCACGCAACCTGCTGCGCTACGGCGGCATGCGCCCGGATCGCGACTGGCTTCAGTTCGACTGCGCCCTGTCATACGGGCTTGTCGAATATCTCAGAACGCTCGATGTCCTCCAGCAATTTGGCTGGTCGCCGTCCCGCTGCATTCCCCATGGCGGGCATCAGATGTCGCTGAATATTGCGGCTGGCCTCGGCCTGGGCGGCAACGAGAGCTACCCCGATCTCTTCCAGCCCTATGGCGGCTTCCCGGATTCGGTTCGTGTCGAGGACGGCCACATCGTCATGCCGGACCTGCCGGGAATCGGATTCGAGGGAAAATCCGACCTGATCAAGGTCATGCGAGCGCTGGCTGAGTGAGCGCGCGCTGATGCAGCCAATGCAGCGCGATCGTCAGGGGCAGCGGATCGACGAGAACCGTCGGCGGGTTGACGCGCAGGGGGCGGGCCATCTAGCACGCGGCAGGTTGACACGGCCGGGGCGGCTCGATGCGCCTCGTCGTGGTTCCCAGCCGAATGCGGCTAGCTGGGGTGACAGGCGTGGTGGAGCCAACGGTCTTCGGAACCCTCGGTCGCAACCGTCTGCGCCGCAACGCGCGTGCGGCCTGGCTACGCTTCAGACGGGACCTGCCACGGCGGCTGCGCAGCGACGAGATCGCGCTCGTCGTCTTCGCCGGCCTGGTCGGCATCGCGGCCGGCCTGCTCGTCGTTGCGATGGTCGGGGCTTCGAAATTCCTGCACCTGTCCTTTTTTGCGACCCATAAGGGCGACGTCAGCGGCGCAGCCCTGGTCGATCCGCTCCGCGCGGTCGCAATACCTGTCCTGGGGGGCCTCTTGATGGGAGTGCTCGGCGTGGTGCTGGCTCGCCGCAGGCGGGGCTCCGTCGTCGACCCGATCGAGGCCAATGCTCTCCACGGCGGGCGCCTGTCGCTTCGGGACAGCCTGATCCTCGTGGCCCAGACGCTGGTCTCGAACGGTTTTGGCGCGTCCGTTGGCATGGAGGCCGGCTATACGCAGGGCGGTGCCGCCTTCGCCTCCAAGATCGGACGCCTGCTGCAGGTCCGGCGCGCCGACTTGCGGGTGCTGGTCGGCTGCGGCGCCGCCGGCGCGATCGCCGCGGCCTTCGATGCGCCGCTGACCGGCGCCTTCTACGCCTTCGAGCTCATCATCGCGACCTATACCGTCGCGATGCTCGCCCCGGTCGTCGTCGCCTCGCTCTGCGCCATAGGCGTGACCCGGCTCTTCCTGACGCCGATGCCGTTCCAGGTCGACATCACCGCGCCGCTCACCGGGCAGGACTATGTCCTCGTGATGGTGATGGGGGCACTCTGCGCCGGCCTCGGCATCCTGCTGATGCGGGGCGTATCGCTGGCCGAGTACCTGTTCAGGCAAAGCCGACTGCCGCTCGCCCTGCGTCCCGCCATCGGGGGGTTGATGGTGGGCCTGCTGGCCCTGCTGACGCCGACCGTCCTGTCCTCGGGACACAGCGCGCTGCATGTCGGCTTCGCCGCCGACTACACGGCGTCCTTCCTCCTCACCGTGATCCTGCTGAAATCGATCGCCTCGGCGGTCTCGATCGGCTCCGGCTTTCGCGGCGRCCTGTTCTTCGCCTCGCTCTTCATCGGCGCCATGTTCGGCAAGCTGATGGCTCTGGCCTGGACCGCCGGGTTCGGGATTCCGGCCGCTTCGACGGTCTTCGCCGTCGTCGGCATGAGCGCGATGGCAACCGCAGTCGTCGGTGGCCCGCTGACCATGGCCCTGCTCGCCCTGGAGACGACGGGGAGCCTGCCGCTCACGGTGGCGGTGCTCGCCGCCTCGGTCGTCTCCTCGATCACGGTGCGCCGCACCTTCGGCTATTCCTTCGCGACCTGGCGCTTCCACCTGCGCGGCGAGGCGATCCGCAGCGCTGCCGATATCGGCTGGGTTCGCGACCTCGCCGTCGGGCGCATGATGCGCCGGGATGTCCGGACGGTCGCGGAAGGCACATCCCTCGAAGGCTTCCGCCGCGCATTCCCGCTGGGCGCGAACCAGCGCGCCGTGCTGGTCGATGGACAGGGCCGCTATGCCGGCCTGGTGCTGGTATCCGAGGCGTATGGCGCCGATCTGGAGGTCGCCACGGTCGCTGAACTCGCCCGCAACCAGAAGGACGTCCTGCTGCCTTCGATGAATATCCGCGAGGCTGCGGCGCTGTTTGCCGCATCGCAGAGCGAGGAACTCGCCGTCGTCGACAGTCGCGAGACGCTGCAAGTGATCGGCCTTCTGACCGAGCAGTTCGCCCTGCGCCGCTACAATGCGGAGCTCGATCGCCAAAGCCGCGACCTGACCGGCGGCTGAGCGCAACCCAAACAGGGGGGCTCCCGCCCCTCCGCTGCCGCGATTGCGGAGCCCCTGGGCCMGAGAACGCAGAAGGGCCGCCAATCCCGGCGGCCGCTTCATCCTGCCTGAACGCAAGGACAGGCCGAAACCCGGCGGGCTTCGACCTGTGGGAACGCCTGGATCAGAGACGGCGCCGGCCCCAACCCGGCATTTCGCGCTGCTCGTCACGGTGGCCACCTCCAAGCACCGCCCCGAACCAGCCCGCGGCAGCACCGACGAGAAGCACGGCGGCCGTCAGGAAGGCCGAGATGATGCCGACCTTCCGTGCCTTTTCGGCGGCCTGCTTCGCCGTCTCCTTGGCCTGGTTCAGTTTTGCCAGCGTGTCATCGACACGCTTTTCCGCCTCGGGCTTGCCGATCCCGGCACGGCTTGCCATGCGGGTCGCGATATAGTCGCGGTCCGCCGGATCGAGCGTGCCATTCCCCATCGCCGTCGACATCAGCCGGCTCAGCTCCGAACGCTCTTCGGGCGTCACCGGCGCACCGGCGCCGGGCGCCCGCAGGATGCCATCGATGGCCGAGCCGAGCGGATCCGGCTGCAGCTTCAGGAGCGAAGTCGCCCCCGAGGTTGCGGCTGCCGCGCCCTCAAGGGCTGTGCGGCCCGCGCCAACAGCCGATGACGTCGCGATGAAAGCCAGCAGGAGCGCCCCCGTTGCCCAGACCAGGAGGCCATGCGCTCCGTCACGCATCTCCCGTTCGTGGGCGGTGGCATCGGGAACAGGGCGCCGCATCCGGCCGGCCACATAGCCGCCGGCAATGCAGGCCGAGACGGTGACCCAGAGCGCCCATAGCGCTGCTGCGATGCCGAGCACGGCGAGCGAAGAGCTGCGCGAAGGCTCCGCCGAAACCAAGGAAAGCCCGATCGCCGATCCGAAGGCCGTCATGATCGAGGAGATGGCGGCTGCGAGCACCGCTCCCCCCAGGATGGGGGCCCATTCCAGATAGGAGGACGGAGCCGGCGCGACCGCGATCGAGACATCGGTTTCTGTGGGAAGAACAGCCATTCTCGCCTCCTCTCAACGCAGACCAAGGAACGAGAGGATGGCCATGACCACCACAATCAACCCGACGAGATAGATGATACCGTCCATTGCCCCCTCCTCCTGATTGCCCGTGGCCAGCGCCACAATCGAGCAACCTCCGGTGGGGCATTCGGTTCCCTGCGCTATGGGGCGGCCTCTCAGGCCAGCGAACGAGCGGCTACCATTGCTCAGGACGACCGGCTGAAGCTGCGCCGTGACGTCGCGATGCTCCCGGCTCCGCAGCGTGCTCTGTATTTCTCGTCCACGGGCATGTTGGGCTGATCCGCCCGCTCGTTGCTCCTCGCCCATACGATCGCGCGCAATTACGACCCCTGCCCGCACTTCGCGCCAATAAATCGTTTGGTCGATGCGGCGAGATGCTCGGTGCCTCGGTGGAAATCTCCGTCGTATAAAAATTCCTTGCTGCCCATGTGGAGAATAAATCTGCGGTATCCCACATAGGCGCCGAAGCTATTCTTTGAATCGATCCATCCGCAAAGGTATACGTTCTCAGACACAGGCCTGACATTTCTGATTTTAGTCGAAGTACCGTCGTTCATGTGCAGATCGATAGCCTCAATCAGGGTTGCTCGGTCTATCGGCTCCAGCTTGGCCAAACTGCCATCGATATCTTCGAATGCGACGACGCCTGTCACGAGCAGCGCCGCAATGACCACAATGGACATTCGCAACATCTGGCTTCAATCCTCTATGACAGGCCAAGTTCGCTGAACAGCAGGGTGTMGTTGCCAGCAGTTCGGATCGCGCGGTCGGCAGCCGATCATCCACCCCGCCCTCGATTATCGTCAACACCCAGCGGACGAGGCGCTCGGCCGTTCGGCAGCGGGTGCCACGCGCGGCTCGCTGTAGCGGCAGGTCGGGCCGATCCGCGGCAGGACCGGCACAGGCAGACAAAAAAAGACCCGCCGCCCCTTTCGGAGCAGCGGGCAAACTCGGGCGACCCGAGGGTCGCTGGATTCGGGCCTCAGCCCTTGGTCACGATCGGCGAAGCCACCGGCGGCGGGGCTTTGCCTTTGCCCTTGCCGTACATATCGGCGGCACAGCCACCAATGCCCATCAGCCCCACAGAAACGGCCAGAACCAGTATGGTTTTCATATMGGTTATCCCTCGTTGCCAGGACGACGACGCCGCCCATCCAATGTAGCATGACGGAAGGGAAATTCCCATTTCCCCGATCGGTTCCATCGATTGAGGAAGTTATCGTGCGAAGGTTAACGAAAAAGACCCACCATCTCTCTCGGGATGGCGGGCCAGTTCGTGGGAATCCTCGCGGATCACTGTGAAACGAACGGGCATCCCTCCGGTTCCCGATGGGCCGCCCTGGGCGCCCCGGTCGCCCGCGTCCTGGCCGGCACGGTGCCGGGACGCGACTGCTGACGGGTCAAGCGCAGGCCGGCTCTGCACATGCCGGATTGGCAAGGTTGCAGAGGCTAGACGAGCGATCCGAACCTTGTTGCCCGCGAATTTCATGAATTTCGTACCGAATTCAACGGCACCGGCTGAGCGCTCCGGAGACGGGCCAGTCGGCGGCGATCCGATGCCAGCGCGCGGCTAGAGCGTCTTGCGAAGAACCCATTCGCCATGGCGCGTGGTCTCATTCGCCTCTGTAAATCCAAGCGACAGGTAAAAGCCCAGCGGGCTGTGCTGGCCCAGAACAACGCTGGTGATCAAGGTATCGAAGCCGAGCGCACGCCATTCCGTAAAGGCCAATTCCATCGCGGCACGCGCATGGCCTTTTCCCTGGTGCTTCCTGTCGACCATGAAGCGCCAGAGATAAGCCGATTTCGGCTGTTCCCCGCTGCGCCACAGGATGAAGCCCACGGGCTCGTCATCCGCATAGATCGCTCGAAACATCGATGTCGGCTCGAAATGAGCCTGAGCTATCGATACCGCTACAGGCGCAACATAGGTGCGCTGTTCGTCGGCGACCTCCAGGCTGCAGATCGATCGAACGGTTGCGGCGGTCACTTCGCGCAGCTCGACGCCCATGCTTCGCCTATCCGCGTCCCACCCGATCTGCCGCATTCCTAGCAGCAAACCGCTTTGACGCCTCCTGCCCAACGGAAAGACCCACCACCGTTCTGCATGGTGGGCCCATCCCGCAGGCCGAGCCTTGCGGGTTCCCGACCTTCCGGCTCAAGCCAGGGTACGAACCTTTGGCTCGCGGCCCCATTGGCGCGTGCAGGCGGGGGCAAGAAAGGCCTGAGCCTTGGCACCGAGCTCCACGACGCCCGCATCCGCGACGATGCCCGCCTTGTCGAGGAGCGGTTTCGCTTCGGCGCTGAAGCCGATCGCCTTGAGATGGCCAAAGGCGTCCTTGGCGAAATCGATGGCTGCGCCCTCGCTGAGCAGGGCTGCGCAACCTGCTTCGGACAGCACGAGGGCGATAGCGTCGAACATCACCGACGGCGTGCCCGCCAGTTGACCGTCGGCCTTCAGCGTCCTGCCGCCCTTCAAGGTCACGCCGCCGATCCTTGGCGCGACGATCTTGACCGTGCCGCCCTCGCCCTCGACGGCCTTTCCAAGCATGTCGATCAAGGCTCCGTCCGCCCCGTCCGAAACCAGGACACCGACCACCCGGCCCTTCAGCGTCTCGGGATACTTGCCGACGATGCGCAGGGCTGGCGAAACCTCCATGTCCTGCGGGGCCACGGCCGGCGCCGATGCCTTGGGCAGCGCCATGTTCATGCCGTCCGCGACGCGACCGGCCAGTGTCTCGTCGACATTGCGTAGATTGGAGAGAACCCGCAAGCGGACATGGTCGAGCGAGACCTTCGACAGCTCGAAGACCAGCGCGCTGGCGATGTGGGCCTGCTCGATCTCCGTCTGCGATCGAAAGAACAGTCGGGCGTGCGAGTAATGGTCGGCGAAACTCTCCGAACGCAGCCTGAGCTTCGTCTCCTCCACCGGCAGGGCGAAGGTCCGGAAGCCGCCGTTCGGATCCTCGCGCGGCCCGCCGTCCTCGCCGGCCTCGCTGAGGCTGTTGGGCTCGTAATTCGCGCGCCCCGTGAACACCTTTGTCTGCATCTGCCCGTCGCGCTGCAGATTCTGGAAGGGACAGCCCTTGGCCTTGTTGATCGGGATCTGGTGGAAGTTGACGGTGCCAAGGCGCGAGAGCTGCGTGTCCTGATAGGAGAAAAGCCGCCCCTGCAGCAGCGGATCCTCCGAGACATCGATGCCCGGCGGCATGTTGGTCGGCAGGAAGGCGACCTGCTCCGTCTCGGCAAAGAAGTTGTCCGGGTTGCGATTGAGCACCATGCGGCCGATGAAGCGGATCGGCACGAGCTCCTCGGGTATCAGCTTGGTGGCATCGAGAATGTCGAATGGCAGCGCGTCCGCCTCCTTCTGGCTCAGGAGCTGGACACCGAACTCCCATTCCGGAAAATCACCCGCAGCGATGGCTTCATGCAGATCGCGACGGTGATAATCGGGATCGGCACCGGCGATCTTCACGGCCTCGTCCCAGCAAGTCGATTGCGTGCCGAGCTTCGGCCGCCAGTGGAACTTGACGAAGGTCGGCTCATCCTTGTCGTTCAAAAGCCGGAAGGTGTTGACTCCAAAACCCTCCATCATGCGCAACGAACGCGGAATGGCCCGGTCCGACATCGCCCACATGATCATGTGGGTGGCCTCGGGCATCAGGCCGATGAAATCCCAGAAGGTGTCATGGGCGCTGGCGGCCTGCGGATATCCGCGATCGGCCTCCATCTTCACGGCGTGAATGAGATCGGGAAACTTGATCGCGTCCTGGATGAAGAAGACCGGGATGTTGTTGCCGACGAGGTCCCAGTTGCCCTCCCGGGTGTAGAACTTGACCGCAAAGCCACGCACATCGCGCGGCGTGTCGACAGAACCGGCGCCGCCCGCGACGGTCGAGAAGCGCGTGAACAGCTCCGTCTTGACGCCGACTTCGGTGAGGATCCTGGCGCGGGTGAATTCGGCCAGCGACTCAGTCAGCTCGAAATAGCCGTGCGCCGCCGAGCCGCGTGCATGGACGATCCTCTCGGGAATGCGCTCGTGGTCGAAATGCTGGATCTTTTCCCGGAGCACGAAATCCTCGAGCAGGGTCGGGCCACGCCGCCCCGCCCTGAGCGAGTTCTGGTTGTCGCTCACCGGCACGCCGTGGTTCGTCGTGATCCGCTTGTCCGGAGCAGAAGCAGTCTGGTGCGTCTCGCCCCCGTTGCCGGGGTTTGCCCTTGGCGTTCCCGTCGATCTTGATTTGCTCATGATGGCTGCCCGTCGCTGGCTTGCAAGTCGTCGGGGCCAGGTTTGGCGCCGCCCGGATCTTGCATGTGCGGCTCCAACGTCCGAGCCGGCCGCCCGTTCCCACCGAGACCGCTCCCGAAGCCCTGGTCCGGCGCCGACAGCGCGGGATCGAGTGCTCGCCTGCGCTGACGGTTGCTCGCCCCGGTTCCTTGCCAAAAGCTMGCCCTCAGAGGTATCGAACTGCCGAACGGCGGCCAGAGTTGTCGGCAATGATCCGCTGAGAACAGCGACGCCGATCGGTCGGTTGCTCCAACCGCTGCTCGCCTCGGCCGCCCCGATCCCGTTCACCGGCAATGTCAGCCGGCCCGACMGGCGCGCGCCAGGCCATGCGAGACGAGACGATCGATGATTTCGGCATAGCTCACGCCGCTGGCGGCCATCGCCTTGGAATACATGCTGATATTGGTGAAGCCCGGAATCGTGTTCACCTCGTTCACGAGAGGCTGCATRTCCGCCGTCAGGAAGAAATCGACGCGCGCCATGCCATCGCAGCCGAGAGCCCTGAATGCCCTGGCGGCCATCTCCCGCATCTGCGCCTCGACCTCTGCGGGCAATTCCGCCGGTACCTTCAACGCCGCACCGTTCTCGTCGATATATTTGGCGTCGTAGCTGTAGAAGCCATGGCTCACGGCCGGAACGATCTCTCCGGGCCGGGATACGAACAATCCGCCCCTTTGATCTTCCAGCACACTGAATTCGATCTCGCGCCCCTGGATGAATTCTTCGGCAAGCAACTTGCGGTCATGCCGGAACCCCTCGCTCAGCGCCGGCCTGAATTCCTGGCTTCCGGAGACCTTTCTGACGCCGATCGAAGAGCCCTGCCGCGCCGGCTTGATGAAAAGCGGTAGCCCAAGTTCTCGTTCCAAAGCAGGAAGGTCAGGTGCAGCATCGTCGCTAATGGTCACGGATCGGGCGACCGGAAGGCCGGCTGCCCGCAGCAGGCGCTTGGCGATATCCTTGTCCAGCGCCGCCGCAGAGCCGAGGATGCCGCAGCCCGCGAGCGGCACGCGCGCGACTTCCGCAAGCCCCTGTATCGAACCGTCCTCGCCATAGAGCCCGTGCAGGACGGGAAACAGGATGTCGATCGTCCCGGCGTCGACCATCCTGCCGCCGGCCTCGATCGCGATCATTCGCCCGCGTCCGCCCGGGACGAGGGAGACCTCCGTACCGCTCTCGGGTTTGGCGAGCATGCCCCCCTCGAGGCGGCTCAGCAGCCATTGCCCTTCGCGCGTCACGAAAATCGGTACCGCGTCATATTTCGCGGGCTCCAGGGCATTCATCACATTGGTGGCCGACAGCACGGACACGTCATGCTCGGCAGAGCGTCCGCCGAACAGCACGGCAATCCGCAATCGGGGCGAAGACATCGACATCAGGAACTCCAGGAGATTCGCTTTGCAGAAGGCTCAAAAACCGACCGCGAAGCCGTGATGGGCGAAKACGCGGTCGAAGAGGGCCTGCAGCGGCGTGGCGCCTGCATCTCCATCCCTGCTTCTCCTCGTCGATCTGCGGCGGCACTTTGAAAGTGGCTCAATCAGAATGCATTATTGATTCATTTTACAGAGCCACTATACGATTCCACCCTGAGCCACTTGGTGAGCCATTTGGATGGGAGGCTTGATGAACCTGAAGCGGCGCAGGGAAAGCCCATCGGCTCGCTTTCAGCCGGGTATCAATCCATCCTCCCCGGCATCCCTGGCGCGGCAGCTCTACCTTGCCCTGCGCGGTGCGATTGCCGACGGCCGGTTGGATGCGGGACAGCGCCTGCCCTCGACCCGCCTGGCGTCGCAGGAGTGGAAGCTGTCGCGAGGCACCATTGCCGAGGCCTATGAGATCCTGATCGCCGAGGGCTATGCCATCGCCCGCCACGGGTCGGGCACCTATATTTCTGCAGGCGTTCCGGATGGGCTCTTGAGAGCCGGTGAACGCAAGGAGCCAGCGGCTCATGCGACCAGCCGCGCGCTCTCGCAAGCGGTCACGCGGGTTCTGACCTGCGGACCCAGCCTCGAACCACAAAAGCCCCTGCCGTTTGTGACCGGCCGGATCGCCCATGATGAGCGGACCGCAGGCCTCCTGAGCCGCATTGCCGGCCGGCACATGAACTACGCCTTTGAAGGCTATGGCGATATTCAGGGGGAGCCCGCGCTTCGGGCCGCGATCGCCGCTCACCTGGCCGTTTCGAGGGGGGTGCGCTGTACGCCTGATCAGTTGTTCATCACGGCCGGAACGCAGCAGGCGCTCGACCTGGCTTTTCGCGTGCTGGCCTCACCTGGCGACAGCGTCGTTGTCGAGGACCCGTGTTATCCGCCGGCCAGACAATGCCTGACTCTCAATGGCGMGCAGATCGTCGGCCTGCCCGTGGATCACGAGGGGGTCATGACGGAGGTCTTGGCGGCCGGCTCGCTGCAACCACCGGCGCTGTTCTATGTGACGCCGTCAAACCAGTATCCGGTCGGCTCCGTTCTTTCCCTGCCGCGGCGGCTCGAGCTTCTCGCCTATGCAAGGGGGCATGGCTGCTGGATTGTCGAGGACGACTATGACAGCGAATTTCGCTATGACGGTCATCCGATCGCCTCGCTGCAAGGCCTGGATCAGGCCAATCGTGTCCTCTACACCGGCACGTTCAGCAAAGCCCTGCTGCCGAGCCTGCGGCTTGGCTATCTCGTGGTCCCGGCCGATCTGGTGCCGGTGTTCCGGGCGGTGCGCCCGGCGCTTGACCGCTGCCCGCCGACTTTCCAGCAACGCGTCGTCGKCGATTTTCTCAATGAGGGCTATTTTCCAGCCCATCTGCGCCGCCTCAGGGAGCGACTGCGCGCGTCGCGGGATCTGCTGACGGGCCTCCTGAGGGACCGTGCCAGCGAGCATCTTGCCGTCGTCGTTCCCGATCAGGGCATCAATCTCACCGCACGCAGCACGGGGRCCTGGAGCAACGACAGGGCTGTCTCCGCGGCCGCCCTGGCGAAGGGCGTCGTCGTCATGCCGCTGTCCCGGATGAACGTCGCATCCTCCGATACATCGAGACTGCTGTTCGGATTTTCCGGGCTTTCCGAGGCGGAAGCCGATCTGGGAACGCGGCTTCTGGCGGAGGTGCTCGACGGTACGGATTTTCGCAAGGCGCCCGATTGAGGCGGCAATCCGGGAGGCGCGAGGCCGGTATCCGACCGCTCAGTCCGGGTCTCGCGGAAACGCCTGGATGCCGGTGGGCAGCGCAACCCATCCATGCCGCCGGATGTCGTAGACGGACACCTGGGGCAGCGGGAAATCCGGGTCGCCGAAGGCGCCGACAGCAACCGAGACCGCCCCGGTCGCCCCCTCCTCGCTGTGGAAGAGATTGCTCCCGCAGACCGGACAGAAGCGGAATTTGAACGCCGCTCCCTGGTCGCCGGTACGAACATATTCGAACGCCCGCCCGGACACCGTGTAGGGAGCGGCAAAGCTGGCCAGATAGGCGAAAGCGCTTCCCGTTCGGCTCTGACATGCCAGGCAATGGCACAGGCCGACCCCACGCGGCTCGCCTTCGACGGTGATGCTCAGCTGGCCGCATGTGCAGGAGGCGACGCGTTGCATGGGATCTCCCGAGCGTCAGAGCCACCTGCACGCAGCGGATGCCCGTTCGCCGCGTGGCATCCTGTTGCAGCGCGCTACGCGCCCGCGGGGGCTCAGTGCTTTGACGACCGGTGCTGGCCCGACTGGCGCTGCATCTCACCGGCCAGGCTTGTCTCGGAAGGGTGCCGCGTATCCGTCAGGGGCCTGCCGTCCCGCACGCAATAGCCCTGGGCCCGGCCGGCCAGTATCCATTGCTCGATCTGCTTGCCCAAAGCGTCGCCCTCGTCGTCATGGCCTGCGAGATAGTGCTCGCGCTGGGTTCGCTCCATGCGCTCCAGCACGGCCATCCAGTCTGTGTAGGTGGCTTTCGTCATCCCGGCCTCCCMTGCTGCAATCCCCGCGAAGCATGAATTGTGCCTGTCCGATATTCCTCCAGCCCGCCCGCGATCGAGCGCCGCAATCCATCCCATCTTTGCCCATTCCCGGACGACAGGGTCTGCCATATCCGACCACGCGTCCACGCCCGGTCAAACAAAAATCCGTGTTGGTTCATGGCCCGCCGATCGGGCTCGCTGATCACCGGACATTCCAGGGCCTCGGGATGATAAGGGGCCCGATCCGCAAGCGTAGCCAGACCCGGCGTTTCGAGCCGACCTGAACGACCGGGCTGGCCGCATGTCACATCAGGAACGGCTCAGCCGGCGGGTCCGCGTCAATTCGATCGCCGTATGGCAGACGACCGCTGCGAAGATGACCGCGCCCCCGATGACCGTGGCAACCGGCGGTTTCTCGGCCAGCAGGAGCCAGACCCACAAGGGGGTCATCACGATCTCCGTGGTCCCGATGAGCGCCGCCTCGGCCGGCGGCAGGTGACGTGCGCCCATGATGAAGAGCACCAGGGCTATCGAGAAATTCGTGGCGCCGAAGGCCGCGAGCACGACCCAGTTATGGAGGTCGAGCGAACCAGCCGAGCCGAAAGGGGCAAACAGCACGAAGGTCAAAGCGCGCTGACGATGATGGGCGGCAGCGCCGGCAGGTCCGGGTTAAGCCTTGGCAGCACGATGACCATTGCGAACGAGGCCGTCATGACGAGGGCAAGCAGGTCTCCGACGACCCGCCCGCCGCCGATCGACGACGCCATGATGATGCCGACCCCGACCAGGCAGACCAGGCCCGTCGCCAGCGTACGCCAGGACGCGCGCTCCTTCAGGAGTAGCCAGCCCAGGAGCGCGGCAATGAACGGTGCGGTTGCATAGATGGCGGCGACGTTGGCGACGCTGGTCGTGTAGTAGGCGCCGATGAAGCTCGCCTGGCTGATCGTCTGGCAGGCGATCATGGCCAAACCCGCCGGCTGCACGACCGCCCGCCAGTGCCGGCGCGACAGGCCGCCGCCGAGCATGAGCAAGGGCCCAATCAGGAAGAGACCGGCGAACAGGGAGCGCCATCCGATCGCCGTCCAGACATCGGTGGTCAGCAGGCGCGAATAGAGCCCGCTGGCGCTCMAGCAGATCGTCGCCGCCAGGACGAGGAACGTCCCCCTGGAGCGCTCACTCATGTGTGTCGAATGCTGGGTCAAGCGCTGTGTCTGCCGGTGCGTCGGGTTCGGGGTCGTGGCGGGTCTTGTGGCGCGGGACTATGCGATTGTATAGCTACTATGCAAGCGCATAATATTGATCTGCTGACCCTGACTGCATCGGAGGCACAGTGATGACGGCGACATTCAGGCGGGCCCCCGACTTCAACCGACGCGCCGACCTGATCGAAGCCGCGCTCGACTGCATCGCGGAGCTCGGCATCCAGGGCACGACGGTACGCGCCGTGGCTGCCCATGCCGGCGTCAGCAACGGCCTGATCCGGCACCACTTCGCGTCGAAGGACAATCTGATGGTCGAAGCGTACCGTCGGACGATCGAGATCATCACCGGACCGCCTCTCGCGATCGTCGAGACGGAGGGCAGCGCGCATGAGAAGCTGCGCCGTTTCATCCTCGCGAGCATCAGCGGGCCGGTCGCCGATCCTCGCGTCCTGTCGCTATGGGCGACCTTCATCAGCCAGGTTCCGATCAACCCTGCCTTCGCCGAGGTGCATCGCGACAAATATCTCGCCTACCGATGCGCCTGCGACCACCTGATCGGAGAAGTGCTGACGGCCGAGCAGCGCAATCCAGGCCCATCCGAGCGGCAACGCCTCAGCATCGCGCTCAACGCCGTGATCGACGGCCTCTGGCTTGAAGGATGCCTCAGCGCAGAGGAGATCGACGAGAGGCTCCAGGCGGAGACCGGGATCAGGACGATCGAAAGCCTGCTGGACATCAAGCTTGCCTGATAAGCCAGATTCCCGCCCCGTTCCGCGAACCGGACTAGCCTGATGCCCCGAGTGTAGCCTGGCAGCGCGGCGCCCGAACGCCGACGCGCTCAGCCCTGGGCGCTGCGGGCCAGATAGTGGTCGAGGCTCGCCCGCGTGCCGACGTGCCAAATTCGTTGCAGGGTCTGACCAAAAGCCTCCCGGAAGCGCGCGTCGTCCGCCAGATCGCCATAGACATCCCGCATCGCGAGCCAGGACTCCGGCTGGATTCTGGCCTTGCGGGCCTGCTCCGTCAGCCTTTGCCAGCTCGGATCGTTCGGCGCGATCGCCTGCCCGCTTTCGGTTTCGCCATAGCAATAGCGGCACCAGAGCGCGGAGACGAGCGCGAGACCGTCGATGGGGCGGCCTGCCCCGAGCGCGTCGCGCAGCGTCGGCAGGATGAACTTGGGCTGGCGGTTCGACCCGTCCAGGCAAAGCCGGCGGATCGTGTCGCCGATCTTCGGATTGGCGAAGCGCCGCTCGATCGTCCGCCGATAAGCCCCGAGGTCGGTATTGGGCACAGGGGGCACGAGCGGGATGATCTCGTGATCGAGCAGGGCCCGGAGGAAACGCGCGATCTGCGGGTCCTCCATCGCCTCATGTACGAAATGGATATCGAGCAGGCCGGCGGGATAGGCGATCGCCGCGTGCCCGCCATTCAGGATGCGGATTTTCATCAGCTCGAAGGGCGCGACATCGGCGACGAATTCGACACCGACCTGTTCGAGCCGCGGCCGCCCGGCGGGGAAGCGATCCTCCAGCACCCATTGCCGAAAATCCTCGCAGAAGACCGGGCGCCGGTCGTCGATGCCGAAATCGCTGCGCAGGGCCGCGCGCTCGCGCTCCGAGGTCGCGGGCGTGATGCGGTCGACCATCCCGTTGGGAAAGGCGACGCTCTCGCGGATCCAGTGCGCGTCGGAACGGTCGACCAGTTCCACCAGCCCGGCGACGGCATTCTCCGTGACATGGCCATTGCCCGGCAGGTTGTCGCAGGACATCACCGTGAAGGGCGCAAGGCCGGCGGCGCGGCGCTGCAGAAGGGCGGCGCCGATCAGCCCGAAGGCGGTCTTTGGAGAGGCGAGCCTATCGGCGGCATCCGCAATGATATCGGGGTGGTTCGCGTCGAAGGCCTGCGTCGCCGGATCGATGTAGTAGCCGCCCTCGGTGACGGTGAGCGAGACGATCCGCGTGCGGGCATCGACGAGGCGAGCGAGCAGCCCTGCCCTGTCGCCGGGCGGGATGAAATCGATCATCGCACCGGTGATCCGCGCCTGCGCGGAGGTCGCTTCCTGCGCGACGACCGTGGTCAGGAAGTCCTGGGCGGCAAGCTCGCGCCCCATCGCCGCATCGCTTTCCTGCACGCCGGTGCCGATGATCGCCCAGTCGCGATCGAGCCCGCTCTCGAAGAGTTCGTCGAGATAGCAGGCCTGATGCGCGCGGTGGAAATTGCCGACGCCGAAATGGACGATGCCGGCGCTCAGATCCTCCGGCCGATAGCGCGGCCGGGCGACCGCGCTGCCGATTTCGCCGAGCCGGGCCCGCGACAGAGTGACGGCCATCGCCTCACCCAGCCTTCGCGGCCAGCAATTGCAGGGCGAGATCGGGGCGATCGCTGGTGATCTGCGCGATCGGCTGCCCCAGCCAGTAATCAAGCTCGCGCAGGGTGTTCGGCACCCAGACACCGAGTTTCTCGCGCCCGACAATGCCCAGCGCACGATCGAGTGCCAGCCGCAGCAGCGACTGCTCGACCGCGATGATGCAGCCGAGATCGACGAAGCGCCGCAAGGTGGCATCAACGCCGCCGAAGGCTTCGCAGGAGCGGCGATCGACCGAAGCGAGGCGGCGCATGTGCGGGGCCTTCGCCCGGATCTCCTCGATGACCTCGGGAACGAAGCAGGTCAGGACGACGCGCGAGGCCATGCCTCTGGCCTCGACCAGGGCGATGACCTTCTCCAGCAGTCCCGCATGGGGATTGCCGAGCGCGTCCATCTTCATCTCGATCTCGAGCTCTATGCCGGTCGGCGCGAAGACGTCGAGCACGGCCGCCAAGGTCGGGATCGTCTCGCCCAGCGTGTCGTTGAGCCGAACCTTGCGCAGCGCCTCGCGGGAGAGCCCGGCGACCGGCCCCTTATGGTCCGTGGTGCGCTCGAGCAGCGGATCATGGATCACCATGATCTCGCCATCGGCGGAGAGATGCACATCGAGTTCGACCGCGTCGACCTTGAGGTCGCAGACGTTCTTGAGGTCGCAGACTTGCCGGAAGCCGCTGAGACTGTTCTCCGCCCAGATATTGCGCGCGCCGCGATGTCCGATGATCCGCATGATGGTCGCCTTGGTTTTATGGTGCTGGCCGCTACTTGCCGCTGTCGACAAGTCCCTTCACGAACCAGCGCTGAAGGAGAAGGATGACGAGGGTCGGCGGCAGCATCGTCAGCAGGGCCGCGTTCATCAGGAGATGCCAGGTCGGCAGCGAGTCGGCCTGCGGCATCAGCTTCTTCAGCCCGATCACGGCATTGGCCATGGCGGGCTCGGTGGTGAGCAGCAGCGGCCAGAGATACTGGTTCCAGCCCATCAGGAAGAGGATGATCGCGAGCGCGACGATGTTGGAGCGCGAGAGCGGCAGCAGGATCAGGCGGAAGAACTGCCAGGGGCTGGCGCCGTCGATACGGGCGGCCTCGCAGAGTTCGTCCGGAATGGTCAGGAAGAACTGGCGGAACAGAAAGGTCGCGGTGGCCGAGGCAATCAAGGGCAGGATCAGGCCGGRATAGCGGTTGACCATGTTCCAGTCGAGATCGACCAGGACCTGCATGCCGAGCCATGAGCCGAGGATGTTGAGCGGCAGGGCGACATTCGCCGCCGATTCATAGGTCGGGACGATGCGGACCTCGATCGGCAGCATCAGCGACATGAAGATCAGCCAGAACACGGTCAGCCGGAAGGGAAAACGGAAATAGGTGACGGCGAAGGCCGCGATCACCGAGACCGAGAGTTTTCCGATGGTGATGCCGCTGGCGATGATGAAGGAGTTGAGCAGGAGCCGGCCGAAATTGGCGCTGCTCAACACGGTCTCCAGATTCGTGAAATAGGCGTCGCCAGGCAGCCAGGACATCGRCACCCGCATGACCTCCTGCTGGGTCAGCGTTCCCGTGACGAAGACGAAATAGAGCGGCAGGCAGACGAGTGCTGCGCCGACCAGCAGGATGAGATGGCAGACGACGTCAAGGACGGGCGTGCGCTCGTTCATGCTCAGGCGCTCCCCTTACACGCTGTAGTTCACGCGCCGCTCGATGAAGCGGAACTGCGCATAGGTGAGGAGCAGGGCCAGCCCCATCAGGATCACGGACTGGGCGGCGGACGAACCGAGATCGAGCGTGACGAAACCGTCCTGATAGACCTTGTAGACCAGGATCGAGGTCGCTCCGGCCGGGCCGCCGCGCGTCGTCGCGTCGACGATGGCGAAGGTCTCGAACAGCCCGTAGACGAAATTGATGACGATCAGGAAGAACAGCGTCGGCGCGATCATCGGCAGCGAGATGCGCAGGAACCGCTGGATCGGCCCGGCCCCGTCGAGATAGGCGGATTCCAGGATCGAATGGGGCACCGAAAGCAGCGCCGCGACCAGGAAGATGTAGTTGTAGCAGATGTGTTTCCAGGACGCCGCCATGACGATCAGGGCGAGCGCATGCGAGGAATTGCGGTTCGGATCCCAGTCGAAGCCGAGCCCCTGCAGCATATGGGCGACCGGGCCGACGCGCGGGTTGAACAGGAAGGCGAGCATGATGCCGGCGATCGCGGGCGCGATCGCATAGGGCAGCAGCAGGATGGTGCGGTAGGCACCGCGCCCGCGCAGGATGTGGTTCGAGGCGAAGGCGAGCAGCAGCGCGAGCGACAGCGTCAGCACGTTCTGCGCGACGGTGAACACGACCGTGACCTGGACCGAGGACCAATAAACGCTGCTGCGGAACAGCCGCTCGAAATTCTGGAAGCCGACCCATTGCGTCGTCGCGCCGAACGGATCGGTGAGCTGGAACGCCTGGATCAGCGCCCTGACGGAGGGGATGAAGAAGAACAGCAGGAGGATGAAGAGCTGCGGCGCCAGCAGCCAGAAGGGCAAGCGCCATTCCGTGAAATGGGCCCGCTTCAACCCGCTCTCGGCCTGCCCGTCGGAGAAAGCCGGAGCAGTCCGGCGCCGCAGCGGCCAGCGCAAGCGCCAGCCGCCGGCAGCCGCCGCGGGAAGCTCCGCCGCGCTATTTCTTGCCAGCATTGAGCTGCTCGTAGCGGCGCAACGACTCGTTGCCGCGCGAAACGGCATCGTCGAGCGCCTGCTGCACCGGCTTGCGGCCGAGGAAGGCGGCCGAGACCTCTTCCATGATCGCGACATTGATCTGGTTGCTGTTGCCGATACGGAAGCCCAGAGAATTGTCGCTCGGCGTGCCGCGCATCAGCTGCACGACCGCGATCTCGCGCGTCGGGTTCTTCTGGTAGTAGCCCTGCGCCTTGGCTGCGTCATAGGCAGCGACCGTGACCGGCACATAGCCGGTGGCCTGGTGCCACCAGACCTGCGTGTCGGTCTGGGCCAGGAAATTGTAGAAGGCGCCGATCGCCTTGTACTTCTCCGGCGTGTGCCCCTTCAGGGTCCAGAGCGCCGCGCCGCCGATGACGCTGTTCTTCGGCGTCACACCCTGCTCGAAGGGCATCTCGGCCGCGCTCCAGTCGAATTTGGCAGCGGCGACGACGGCGGCATGCGAGGCAGTCGAGGCGATGATCGTCGAGCATTCACCCGAGGTGAAGAGCTGGATCGGGATGACGCCCTGCCCCGCGAGCTGCATCACGCCGGGGCCGATCAGGCGCTTCATCCGCTCGACCTGGCCGACGAGCTTGCCCTTGTTGAAGACGAAGCTGGTGTCGAGCCCGTCCATGCCGTTGCGCTTGGTCGCATACGGGATGTCGTTCACGGCGCTGTAGTTTTCCAGGAAGCTCCACTCGTAGTCGCCCGGCAGCACCATGGCGCATTTCGACACGCCCTTGGCCTTGATCGCTTCGAGCTGCGGCTCGAGCTCCTGCCAGGTCGCGCCGGGCTTGTCGAAGMCCGCGGCTTTGAAATGGTCGCGGTTGTAGAACAGGATCGGCGTCGAGGAGTTGAACGGCATCGCCTGGAGCTTGCCGTCGATGGCGTAGTAGCTGACGACCGGCGCGATGTATTTCTTGACGTCGATCGGCTGGCCCTGCTGGGCCATCAGTTCGCTGGTCGGGATGATCGCCCCCGAATTGACCATGGTCAGGAAGGAGCGCTCGTTCGACTGCACGATCTCCGGCTGGCGCTTGGCCCGATAGGCGGCGATCGTGCCGTTCAGGACCTCGTCATAGGTGCCCTTGCCGACCGCCTTGACGACATAGTCCTTCTGCGAGTCGTTGAACTTCTTGACCAGCTCGTCGACGCGTTCGCCGAGCGTGCCGCTCATCGCATGCCAGAACTCGATTTCGGTTGCCGCCTGGGCGCAGGACAACCCCGCCAGAAGCATCGCACCCGCACCAGCGAGCGCACCAAAGACAGGTCGCATTCAAAGCCTCCCTCGTCGGTTTATATGAGCATCTGCTCTTGATTGAAGCATATGCTCGCACACTCCGCTTCTATGTCAACCATCGATGACAAAGCGATGACGGCCGCCGGCAATCGGGGGGCACGGGCCGGACATCAGGACGAAGCGGGAGTGACGCGATGGACGCAGGGAGCTGCTGGCCGGCCTCAGAGCGCCAGCAGGGCGCGCGCCGTATCCTCGTCCGTGACGAGGCCATTGATGAGACGACCGCTGAGCGCGGCACGCAGAGGAGCGACCTTGGCGGTACCCTGTCCGATGCAGATCCGCAGCCGGTCGCTGCCGGGCTCCGGCGGCACGGAGGTGACCCGCAGATTGGTACCGCGGTCGAGCAGCCTGCCCTCACCGTCGAAGACCCAGCCGGTAACCTCGCCGACCGCGCCGTGGCGCACCATTTCGAGCAATTCGCTGCGCGTCATGAAACCGTCCCGATAGAGCACGGCGTCCTCGCCGATCTGGCTGATGCCCATTAGCCAGAGATCGGCCTCGCCGGCGATCGCGCGGATACGCCGGATCGCCTCGA
The DNA here is from genome assembly GCF_056396265.1 of Allobosea sp. 05T422_2. Classification (NCBI taxonomy): domain Bacteria; kingdom Pseudomonadati; phylum Pseudomonadota; class Alphaproteobacteria; order Hyphomicrobiales; family Alloboseaceae; genus Allobosea; species Allobosea sp. 05T422_2. Next base: position 19,998 of record NZ_JBFTLD010000016.1, read on the forward strand.
TCTCGATCAGCTGCGCCCGCTCCTCGGGGCTCGAGACATAGAGCGGCAGCGGCATCGGGAAATGCTGGGCCTTGGTGATCTCGGCGAGCTTGACCAGCGTGTCGAACGGGCTGGCGGAGCCATCCGGCGAGATCGTGCCGACCAGCGAGACGAGCCGGTGCAGCGGGCAGGACATCGGCGACACCCGCTCGATGCTGGCGCGCATCGAACGCCCGGTACCGAGCGCCATGACCAGCGATTTGCGCGAGCGCAGCCAGCGCTCGATCAGCACCCCGCCGAGCGAGGCGACGCCGGCCGCAGCCGTCTCGGCCGAGCCGTCGGAGGGCGCGATCTCGCAGTGCTGCAGCTCGAAACGATCGCGCAGCCGTGCCGCAAGCTCCATGCAGGCGCCGATCGGATGGTTCATCTGGAAGCTGATCAGCCCCTCGCTGCGGCTGAGCGAAACCAGCCGCTGCGCGGCGGGGCGCGAAATGTTCAGGATCCCGGCGATGTCGTCCTGGGTGCGGCCGGCAATGTAGTAGAGCCAGCCGGCGCGGGCGGCATCGTCGAGGCGCGCGCTGTCATTATCGGCCATGACGCCTCAGCCCGCCGTTGCAGGCAGCGCGAGCTCGCGCCAGGCGCCGAGCAACCTGTCGGCGCCGGCCTCGACCAGCGCGCGCCGCTGGTCCAGCACCGCAAAATGACTGCCTGCGGTCAGGCCATAGGCGGTCATTCCCGCCGCCTTGGCGGCAAGCACGCCGCTGACGCTGTCCTCGATGACGAGGCAACGCTCGGGCGCTACGCCGCGCTCGCGCGCCGCAAGCAGGAAGAGGTCGGGCGCGGGCTTGCCGCGCTGGACGCGCGTCGTGCTGAAGATCCGCCCCTCGAACAGATTCCAGAGCTCCACCTTGCGCAGGCAATGCTCGATGCGCTCCTCGTCGCTGGAGGACGCGACGCAATAGTCGACATCGAAGGCCTCGACCGCCTCGCGCACGCCGGCAACGGGTTGCAGCGCCGCGCTGAAGGCGGAGAAGAGCCGCGCCCGCCAGTCCTGCCTGAAACTCTCCGGAGCCGGCCGGCCGGTCATGCGCTCATAATCCTCGACGACTGCGCTGGCGGGGCGCCCGAGATAGCGCCGCATCACCGCTTCCAGATCATAATCCGGGTCCAGTGGCGAGAGAATATCGACCAGGGTGCGGCAGCTGATCGTCTCGCTGTCGACGAGCACGCCGTCGCAGTCGAGGATGATGAGGTCGAAGCGTGGAAGCGGAGCCATGAGACAGCAACAATCTTGAACGGATGCTCCGATCAAGAGCATCCGCTCGCATTCCTGTCAAATCCTGCAACCGCGCCTACTGCAGCGCGCGACTGAATTCAGCGGCGCTCTGCCAATCGTCGTAGCGCTCCCGATAGGCCGCAACGAGATCCCGCTGCGGATTGAAAATCTCGGGGCTTCTCAGGGGTTGGGTACAGATTTCGCCGGAGTTCTCGCCGGTGCAGGCCAAGCGGGCGAGCCGCGCCGCCCCGAAGGCGGCGCCGGTCTCGGTCTGAGGATAGCGATGCAATCTCATGTCCAGGACGCTGGCGAGGATGGAGAGCCACAGGCCCGAACGCGCGCCGCCGCCAATGACCACGGCTTCCATGATCGGCCCGCCCGCGCTTTCCAGCGCCGCCTTGCCGTCCCTGAATGCGAAGGCGACGCCCTCCAGCACCGCCTGCGTCATGGCATTGCGGCCGGTTTCGTGACCGAGACGGGCGAAGCCGCCGCGCATCTGCGGGTCGTTATGGGGCGTGCGCTCGCCGGAGAGATAGGGCGTGAACAACACCGGCGATGGCGCCGTGACGGTCTCGCCGAGCGCCGCCAGCAACTCGGCCTCTGTATGCCCCGTCACGTTCGCCCACCAGTTCAGGCTCGCGGCGGCGGAGAGATGGACCGACATCTGGTGCCAGAGGCCGGGCAAGGCATGGCAGAAGGCATGAACGGCCCTGTCAGCCCGCGGCTCGAAACCGGCGGTGGTACGCCAGAGCACACCGGATGTGCCGAGCGACAGGAAACTCGCCCCGGCGGCGACGGCGCCCAAGCCAACCGCGCCGGCCGCATTATCGCCTGCCCCTCCGGCAAAGAGCGGCGGTGAATCAAAGCCGAGTTCGCGGGCGAGATCCGCGCGCATCCGTCCGGCGGGCTGCGAGCCCTCGACGAGGGCTGGCATCTGGCTGCGATCGAGCCCGGTCGCAGCAAGCATCCTCTGCGACCAGTCGCGGGAACCGACATCGAGCCAGAGCGTGCCTGATGCGTCCGACATCTCCTCGATCGCTTCCCCCGTCAGCACAAGGTGCAGATAGGCCTTCGGCAGCAGGACTTTTCGGATGCGCCGGAAGAGAGCGGGCTCATGCCGGCGGACCCAGAGCAGCTTTGGCGCGGTGAAGCCCGGCATCGCGATGTTGCCGGTGATGGCGCGCGAGGCCGGCTCGGCCGCCTCGAGCGCGGCGCATTCCGCGCTGGCGCGGCCATCATTCCAGAGGATGCAGGGACGCAGCGGCCGGTCGGCCTCGTCCAGGAGTACGGCGCCATGCATCTGCCCTGACAGGCCAATGCCCCTGCAGAGACGAAAGGCGGAGGGCGCAGCGTCCCTCAGGTCGTGCAAGGCGCCCAAGGCGGCGGCGACCCAATCGCCCGGCTCCTGCTCCGACCAGAGCGGCTGCGGACGATGCACGGTGAGCGCGCGCGCCGTATCGGCGACGACGCGTTGTTGCCCGTCGACCAGGATGGCCTTGAGCGACGAGGTGCCGAGATCGATGCCGATGAAGCTCACGTCAGGCGCCACCTCGCCAGTGTCGGACGCCCGTCATGTTTCCACGAGCGCTTCGGTCATCGGACCGGATATCGTGTCCGGTCTGATGATCTAAGCTTATGTGTTTGCATCGGCTTTCCCGAAAACCGCGATCCACTTTTCGGGCCGATGCTCTTATGTGCTTGCATCGGCTCTTCCGAAAACCGCAATCCACTTTTCGGGCCGATGCCTTAGCGCGCGTCATCAGCGGGCCCTCGCGGGTAGATCAGGCTCTTCACCATGCCGGGCTCGTTGGCGGCGTGGCGACGAAAGGCGTCGGGCCCGTCGGCAAGCGAGAAGCGGTGGCTGACGACCGCATCGACATCGACCTTGCCCTGCGCGACGAGTTCGATCGCCCGGGGATAGACATGGCCCATGCGCCGCGAGAACTTGATGGTGAGGCCGCGCCGGCGGGCTTCGGCGGCGGGAACGACATAGCTGTCGCCATCGGGAATACCGACGAGCACGACCCGCCCGCCGATGCGCGCGGCGCGAATGGCATCGCGAAAGCCTTCCGGTGCATTGGTGGCCTCGACCACCAGCGGCATGCCCTCGCCCTTCGTCCAGTCCGCGATCTCGGCCACGCTGGCGCCGGCCTTGCTCGCGCCGAGCTTGAGCGCCAGCGCGCGCCGATGCTGCTGCGGATCGCAGGCCAGAATCTCGCCGACGCCGACGGCCCGGAGCACCTGCAGGATCAGGAGCCCGATCGGGCCGCAACCAATCAGCGCGACGCGTTCGAGCAGGCGGGGCTTGGCGAGGTCGACCGCGTGGATCGCGACGCCGAGCGGCTCCAGCATCACGGCATCGCTCGGCGTGAAGCGTTCCGGCACGGGAACGATCTGCGATTTCGGCACCCAGATCCGCTCGGTCATCGCGMCATCATGCGGGGGCGCACCGATGAACACGACCTCGGGGCAGAGATTGGGGTGGCCGTCACGGCAATGCTGGCACTGGCCGCAGGCCTGATTCGGATCGACCGCGACCAGTGCGCCCCGCGCCAGGCCAAGCTCCGGCAGGTCCTCGGTCAGCCAGCCGCTGAACTCGTGGCCCGGCACGAAAGGGGTGGCAATCACGGCCGAACCGATGCCGCCATCCTTGTAATAGTGCAGATCGCTGCCACAGAGGCCGACGGCCGCGACATCCAGCAGGGTTTCACTGGCAGCCCCCTCGCGCAGGTTGAACGGCGCGAAGCGCGCGTCACCCGCGGCGTGAAGAAAGATGGCGTGGGACATTCTGCAACGCACTCCGGCTTCGCTGGGTCTTCTACAAATGTATTTGTGTATTTACATTAGTGAAGGTCAAGGCAAATCCGCAGCGGCAGGCCGCATCGCTGTGCGTTGTCGCAGCAAACGAAAGCGATGTAAGCCCGGTGCAGGAACGCAATCTCGACCGATTCCGCCGCGAAGGGCTGGCGGTCTCGACGCCGCTCTCGCCCTTGGGATGACGCGATGCCGGAGGATCCGCAAACCCAGGTCAGGGCCGCCTGGCTCTATTACATGGAAGGCCTGACCCAGGCGGATATCGCCGACCGGCTGAAAATGACGCGGCTGCGGGTCAACCGCCTGCTGAACGAGGCGCGCAGCAGCGGGCTCGTGAATATCACGATCAATTCGCGGCTGGAGAGCTGCGTCAGGCTGGAACAGGCGCTGGTCGAGGCGTTCGGCCTCAAGGACGCGATCGTCGTGCCGACGCCGAGCGACCCGGCACAGATCTCCGCGCAGATCGGCAAGGCGGCCGGCGAGCTGGTCTCGCAGATCATCGACGAGCATCCCTCGGGCGTCTTCGGCGTCGGCTGGGGCGGGACGCTGCGCGAGACGATCCGGCATGTGCGGGCCGGCCAGTATCGCGACCTGACCGTGACCTCGATGATGGGCGGGCTGACCTATGGCATCGAAATCAACACGTTCGAGATCGCCAGCCATTTCGCCAGGCTCTGGCAGGCGGAGTGCCATTATCTGGCGGCACCGATCTATGCCGGCACGCCGCAATCGCGCGACACCATCCTGGCGCAGGACGTGTTCGAGGCCGCCTTCGCCCGCATCCGCGCGACCGATGTCGCGATCCTCAGCGCCGGTGATCTGAGCGAGCGCTCGCTTTTGGTGCGCTACGGGCTACCCGGCGATGTCGGCCCCAGGGAATTGGCGGAGCATGGTGCGGTCGGCGACATGCTCGGGCAGTTCATCGACGCTGAGGGCAACGCGATCGACCACCCGATCAACCGCCGCGCCATCGCCCTGCCCCTGGACGGCCTGCGCCGCATCCCGACCGTGATCCTGGCATCCGGCGGCACGAACAAGGCCGCGGTGATCGCAGCCGCACTCCGCGCCAGGCTGGCGTCCGTGGTGATCACCGATGAAGACGCCGCCGCGGCGGTGCTGGCGCTGCATCGTGGCTGACGCGTGAGCGCGCGAGGCGCTCATCGCCGCCAGAAGGGCTTGGCGATCTCGGCCTCGACCTGCCATGTCGTCAGGCCGATATCCCTGATCAGACGCGGATTCTCCTGCAGGTTCCGCGCGAGCTGCCAGCGGAAGCGCAGCCGCCAGCGCCAGGTCGTGAGAATGCTGCGCAGGCTCGCCAGACTGGACTGCAAACGCGACATGCCCGGCGGCGCGGCCCGGTGCGGGACTGAGGCAAGGGTACAAGATCCGTCCATGACAACCTCCATCCGGTTTGAGGGGTCGGGAGCCCTCGGCCTGAATGAGGTTGAAGACTGCGGGAGACGAGCAGCGTCGTACTTAAGCCAGCCCAAATAGTTCCAAAAACTTCCAAACGGGCTATAAATGCGCCGCATGCAGGGATCGCGCTTTGCCTTTGGTCCGTTCGTGCTTGATTCAGGTGCGGGAACGCTGCTTCGCAACGATGTCCCCGTTGCCCTTGGCCAGCGCGGGCTGAAACTGCTTGCGGCGCTCGTCGAGCGGCCCGGCGAAATCCTGGAGAAGGCCGCGCTGATGGATGCGGCCTGGCCGGGTACGGCCGTCGAGGAAGGCAATCTCACCGTCCAGATCGCGCAGTTGCGGAAGCTGCTGGGCCCGGGCGCCGATAGCGGCGAATGGATCGTGACCGTTCCGCGCGTCGGTTACCGCTTCACGGGGGCGATCGAACAGCTTGACGGCGCGAGGCGCGCCCCTTTGGCGCTGCCCGGGAAACCCTCGATCGCCGTTCTGCCCTTCGTCAATCTCAGCACCGATCCCGAGCAGGAATCCTTCGCCGATGGCTTGACCGAAGACCTGATCACCGACCTGTCCCGCAATGCCGGCCTGTTCGTCATCGCCCGCAACTCGGCCTTTGCCTATAAGGGCAAGGCGATGGATGTGCGCGCGATCGCAAGCGATCTTGGCGTGCGCTACCTGCTGGAGGGCAGCGCCAGACGCGCCGCGGGCCGCGTGCGCATCAACGCACAGCTGGTCGACGCGGTGAGCAGCGAACATCTCTGGGCGGAGCGCTTCGATCGCAGCCTGGAGGATATCTTTGCCGTCCAGGACGAGGTCACCGGCAAGATCGTCGAGGCCCTGCTCGGCCGGCTCAGCGCCCCGCCGCCGCGCAACCGGCCCAAAAACCTCGAGGCCTATGACCTCTGCGTGCGGGCGCGCAAGCTGATCGATGAATCCCCGCAGACGGCGCGGGAAGCGCATCTGATGCTGACGCGCGCRGTTTCGCTCGATCCGGACTACGCCGAGGCCTATCGCTGGCTGGCCATGAACCACTGGATGGGCTGGGTGCATTGGGGCGAGCCGATGGAACCCGCCCGCAGCACCGGCCTGGCCCTGGCGCGCAAGGCGGTGGCGATCGACCCCAATGATGCCGGCTGCCGCTGGGTCCTGGCCTATCTGCTGGCCTATGACCGCAGCTTCGCCGAGGCGGATGCGGAATTCGCCCGGGCGATCGAACTCGACCCGAACGAGGCCGATATCTTTGCGACATTATCCGACATCGCGGTCCTCGCCGGGCGGACCGAGGACGGCCTCGCGCATATCGGCAAGGCGTTCCGGTTGAACCCGTATCCGGCGGGCTGGTACTATCTGACGCTCGGCCAGGCGCAATATGCAGCGGGCGACTACGAAGCCGCCGTCGAGACGCTGCGCAAGGACGAGACCTATCGCACGAGCTCACGCCGCTTCCTGGCGGCAAGCCTGGCCCAGCTCGGCCGGCTCGACGAGGCCGGCTCCGAGGCCGCGCTGTTCCTCGTCGGCAATCCGCATTTCACGACCAGGCACTGGGCCGCGACGGAGCCCTTCCGCGACGCCCGGACGCTCGCGCATTTCGTTGATGGCTTCCGCAAGGCCGGTCTGCCCTGACGTCGCTGGCGTGCACCGTTCCTGCGCCCTATTCCTCACGCCCCGGGGCGTCGCGATCGCGCTCGTAGCGTCTCGCAAGCGGAAAGGGCGGCAACCAGGATTCGCGCCGGATGATCCAGCTTTCATAGGTCGGCATCAGCTGGTCCGGGGCATCGAGCGAGCCCAGATTGACTTCGATTTCATCGCCGCTGCGTCCGAACAGGGGCGAACCGCAACGGGGGCAGAAGAAGCGCCCGCGATAGTCGCGGGTTTCGCCCTCGACCGTCACCGCATCCTCAGGAAACACCGCGGACGCATGGAACAGGGCGCCATGATATTTGCGGCAGTCGAGACAATGGCAGAGGCCGACGCGGTAGGGGCGGCCCGAGGCCACGATCCGGACATTGCCGCACCGACAGCCGCCCGTGAAACGGTCCATGCTGCGTCTCCTCGCGAGGTCAAGCCGCCGGAATGGTTACAGCGATCCCTGGGAAGCGTCCATGCGAGTGGGGCTCAGGCGCCCCTGATCGCCTCCAGGAGCTCCTCATGGATCAACCCGTTCGAGACGACCTTCTCCAGGTCCTCGTCGCGTGAATCCTGTCCGCCGACCGTCGTGACCTTGCCGCCGGCCGCGCGCACCAGCGGCATGGCGGCGGCGTGCGAGACGATGTCGGCCTTCAGCCCGATGAAGGCATCGAGCCGGCCTGCCGCCACCAGCGACATTTCAAGCCCGCCGGAGACGATGACGCGCACGCCGCGGCAGAGGCCCGACAGCCGCCGGATGACGGCGCAGGTCCGCTCCGTATCCTCAATCGAATAATGCGAGGTCAGGCAGATCGAGACGACCGCGTCGGCAAGGCTCTTGGTCCGGGAGACGGCGGCAGGCTCTCCATTGATGCTCGCGACGGAACCTTCGGCATAGCGCGCGACCAGCCCGGCGAGCGGGGCATGGGTCAGGCCGAGCACGGTGCGGCCCTCTTCCTGATAGGCGAGCGTCACCGAGAACCAGGGCAGGCCGCCGGCATAGTTCACCGTGCCGTCGAGCGGGTCGATGATCCAGCAGGGCGCGTCGGACGCGCCGGAGAAGCCGGCCTCCTCGGAGAGGATCGCCGCCTCCGGCGTCAACCGGCGCAGGCCCGCGATGACGAGACGCTCCGAGGCGAGATCGGCGGCGGTGACGACATCGCGCAATTCCTTGCGCGTCACGGAAAGCTGCTCGCCCTGCATCGCGACCAAGAGATCGGCGGCCTCGCGCGCCAGCGCGCCGGCCTGTTCGAGAAGGGAAATCAGGCGCTGGTCAGACATGGGCTGCCACCGCCTGCTGCTTGCCGGGATAGGCGGGGTCGAGCACGAAGGGCCGGCGCGGGCCGAAATCGCCGATCGGCTGGAGATGGCTGACCAGGCCGGTCTCCGGTTTCCAGACATGGATCGCGAGCGCGGGCGGCTCCATGACGAACCAGTTCTCCGTGCCCGGGCACAGGTCGAGCGCGACCTGATGGGCGGTGCCCGGCGCGACAAAGCCGATCGTGCCGGCGAAACGAAGCTGGATCGGGCGATGGTAATGGCCGCAAAGCACCCGCTCGATCTCGGGATGACGGGCGATCAGCGCGACAAAACCCGGCGAGACCCGGCAGGGCATGATGTCCATGCCGTCGACGCCGACCGCGAAGGGCGGGTGATGCATGAAGATCAGCGTCGGGCGGCCGCGCCCCTCGGCAAGGCGCTCAGCGAGCCAGGCCTCGCGCTCGGCACAGATCTCGCCGCCATCCTCGCCGGGAATGACCGTATCGAGCCCGATCAGCCGGACCGGGAAGTCCTCGATTACGTAGTGCAGGAAGCCGCTCTTCGGCAGGTAAGAACCGCCCYCCCCGAGCACGGAAGCGAAGACCTCGCGCCGGTCATGGTTGCCGGGCACGGCATAGACCGGCATCGGCAGCCGCGCGAGCTCGGCGCGGACGATCTCGTATTCCTCCGGCAGCCCGCAATCGCAGAGATCGCCGGTGACGAGCACGCAATCCGGCCGGGGCTCCAGCGCMAGCACCGCGTCGATCGCCCGTCGCGTCGCAGCATTGGTGTCGACGATGCCATAGGCCGGCTGGCCATGCGGGCGCACATGGAAGTCGCTGAGCTGGGCGATGATCATGAGGGCTCCGTAGGGCCAGGCAAGGATGATCGAAAGGATTTGCCGCCCGGCTGGCGCCGGGCGGCGTGGAGCGAAGCGTCAGGCGCGCCTGTTCACTTCATCAGCGCTTCGGTCTCGGAGACGATGCGCTCGATGCCGGCCTTGGGCTGGATGTCGCCGCGCATCACGCCGGAGATCACCTCGCGCTGTTGGCGCCAGATGCGGACCGAGTTGCCGCCGGGATAGCCTTCCCAGGGAGCAGCGCGCTGGACCTGGCCGTTGATCGTCCGGAAATTGGCGTTGTCCTTGTAGAACGGACCGAGATACGCGTCCCCGCCGGCGCGCAGGTTGGTCGGCATGTAGCCGGCGGTCTCGACGACGATCTTCTGGGCCTCGGGGCCGGTCACGAACTTGATGAATTCCCAGGCCGCCTTCTGCTTGGCTGAATCCTTCGCCGTGATCAGCGCGGCGTTGCCGCCGGTCGGCAGCTTGCCCTTGGCCTTGTCATCGACCGGGAAGAGCGCGGTCTTCAGGGTGAAGCGGTCGCCGATCAGGTCGGTGACCTGGCGCAGCCGTGCCGGCGTGTCGAAGAAGATGCCGATCTTGCCGGCGATGAACTGCTGGCGCGACTGGTCCCAGTCGATCACCGGCATGCCGCCTTCCGTGACGAGACTGCGCAGCAGGCCCAGCGTCTTCTCGCCCACCTCGCCGCCGAAGGCGACTTTCTTGCCGTCGGGCGACAGCATGGAATGGCCGCCCTGCAGGATCACGCCGCGCCAGAGCCAGTCGTCGGGCCAGTCATGGATATTGTAGGCGAGACCGGCGGTGTCGCCGCTACGGATCTTTTTGGCGAGCGCAACCACCTCGGCCCAGGTGTCGGGCAGTTTGTCGGGGTCGCCGCCCGCCTTCTTCACCAGCTCGGCATTGACATACATCAGCGGTGTCGAGGCGTTGAAAGCAAGGCCAGCCTGCTTGCCGCCGACCTGGCCGAGCGCGAGCAGCGCGTCGGAGTAATTCGCCTTGCGCCAGTCTTCCGGCTCCCCCTTCAGCAGCGGGGCGAGATCGACGACCTGCTTGCGCTTGTCGAGCGTCTCGACCAGTTCGCTCAAGAGATGGAAGCCGGAATAATAGACATCCGGCAGCTGGTTGGTGACGGACTGACGCAGCATCGCCTGATGCCCCTCGTCATAGCTCGCCGCCGGCGCGCGGAAATTGATCTTGATCTTGGGGTGCGCCTTCATGAATTCCGCGGCTATCGGCTCGTGGAACTTGGCGAAGGCCGGGAAGGCATAGAGCACGTCGAGCGTGACATCCTGGGCGCGGACGGCCGTGGATGCGACGAGGGCGAGCGCTGCCGCAGCAAGCGCCTTGCCAAAGGGTTTCATGTTTGATCTCCGTGACATGGACAGCGAAGCTGCCGGGTTGAATCGATGCGTCAGGCCTGAGCGTCTTGCGGTTGGAGCTTGGCAGTGCCGGTCCTTGTCGGAGCCTGCCTACTTCACCCCGGTCATCGTGATGCCGTCGATAAACCTCCGTCTGGCGATGAGGAAAGCGAGGACGAGCGGCGCGGTCAGGATCGTCGCCGCGGCAGTGAGCGCGCCGTAATTCGAGCCGGTCTCGGCATCGGCGAAGAACATCATCCCGAGCGGCGGCGGGGCGAGCTTGGCATCGGAAATGACGATCAGCGGCCAGTACAGGTCGTTCCAGTGCGCCACCGCCGAGAAGACCGAGAAGGCGGCGATGGCCGGCCAGGCGCTTGGCGTCACGATGCGCCAGACGATCTCGAACTCGCTCATGCCGTCGAGCCTTGCCGCGTTGATGATGTCGTCCGGGAAGCTGCGGAAGAACTGGCGGAACAGGAAGATGGCGAAGACCGAGAGGAAGAACGGCACCATCATCGAGAAATAGGTGTTGAGCAGGCCGAGCTGGGCGAGCGCGATATAGAGCGGCATGGCCGGCACCTGCACGGGGATGCAGAGCCCGAGCAGCACCAGGACGAAGAGCGCGTTGCGGCCGGGAAAGTTCAGCTTCGCCAGGGCATAGGCGCAGGGAATGGCCACCAGCAGTTGCACGACGAGGATGCCGGCGCAGAGGATGACGCCGTTCAGCGCGAAGCGGAGCAGCGGCGCCTTCTCCATCGCGAAACCGTAATTCTGCAGGCCGTAGAACTGCTTTGGCCAGAGCGAGATCTCGGCGCTGAAGATCTCGGCCGGCGGCTTGATCGAGGTCACCAGCATCCAGATGAAGGGCGCCAGCATGAAGATGGCGCCCGCGATCAGCACGCCATGGACCAGGGCGAGCGAAAGGAAACGGCGCAGCACCGAATGCACGGGCGTGACGGCGGCGGGGGCAAGCGCAGGAGCGGCCATCAGTAATGCACCTTCTTGTCCAGCGCGAAGGTCTGCACGGCCGAGAAGACGAGGATGAAGGCGAGGAAGATGAAGGTCAGCGCCGCGGCATAGCCGGTGTGGAAATACTGAAAGCCTTCGAGATAGATGTTGTAGAGCAGCACCTCGGTGGAGCCGACCGGGCCACCGCGCGTCATCACCGCCACCGTGTCAAAAATCTTGAAGGCGGTGATCATCGTGGTGACGAGCACGAACATCGTTGTCGGCCCGAGCAGCGGCCAGGTGATGGTAAGGAAGCGGTCGATGCCGCTGGAGCAGCCATCGATATCGGCCGCCTCGTAGAGATCGCGCGGGATCGCGGTCAGCCCGGCGAGGAACAGGATCATGTTGAAGCCGAGCAGCTGCCAGATGCCGATCACGGCCAGCGTCGCCAGCGCCGTCGATGGCTCGCTCAGGAAGGCGACCGGCGCAAAGCCGAGCCATTTCAGGAGACCATTGACCGGGCCKAGCGAGGRGTGGAGCAGGAACTGCCAGACGGTCGCCATCGCGATCAGCGTCGAGGTCACCGGCAGGAAATAGATCACCTCGTAGAAGGACCGGCTGCGGCGGCGCCGATGCACCATGACCGCGATCAGCAGCGCGCCGAAGACGCCGCCCGGCACGACGATCGCGACATAGAGCAAGGTGTTGACGACAGAGCGCCGGATGATCGGATCGGCCAGCGCCTTCTGGAAATTGGCGAGGCCGACCCAGTCCATGTCGACGCCGCCGAACTCGTAATTCGTCAGGCTGAGCAGCATCAGCACCGCAAGCGGCAGCAGGATCGTCAGCAGCAGCAGGATGAAGGCCGGCAGCGCGAAGCCGAGCCCGGTCAGCCGCTCGATCAAGGCCCGCCGGCGGGCGACTGGCGCGAAAGCGGCGGGCGATGAGAGGGCAAGCGTCATGCTCAGGCCCTCAGCGGCACGACGGAGGCGCCGCCCTGCCCGCGCGGCTCGAGCCTGTCGCCGTCGGCATCGAAGATATGGCTCGCCGCTTCATCGAAGCCGAGCGTGACCTCGGCCGCCTCGTTGACGCCGGCGGCGACCGCGGGGCTCGCGCGCATGGTGACGCCCGGTGCATCGCGCCCGGCGAGATCGAAATGCAGGATATATTCGGAGCCGAGATTCTCCTTGCGCCTGAGCCGCGCCGAGAACCAGGCGCGGCCTGCGCCGGCCGGCTCGCCATGGATAAGCGTCAGCGCCTCCGCGCGGATGCCGAGGGTGACCGCCTGCCCCGCCGCCGGCGCCACCGCAAGCGCCATTGGCCGGCCAAACAATTCGAGGCGGCCTGCAGTGCCGACCGTCGCGGGCAGGAGGTTGATCGCCGGGCTGCCGATGAACTGCGCRACCTTGAGCGAGGCCGGTTTCTCATAGAGCTGCGAAGGCGTGCCGAGCTGCAGAATCTCGCCTGAATCCATCAYCGCGACGCGGTCCGACATCGTCATCGCCTCGACCTGGTCATGCGTGACATAGATGAAGGTCGCGCCCAGGCGCTTGTGCAGCTCCGCCAGCTCGGTGCGCATATGGACGCGCAGCTTGGCGTCGAGATTGGACAGAGGCTCGTCCATCAGGAAGACATCGGGGCTGCGCACCATGGCGCGCCCGAGCGCAACGCGCTGGCGCTGGCCGCCCGAGAGCTGGGCCGGCTTGCGGTCGAGCAGATGGCCGAGCTGGAGCTGGGTCGCGACCGCGTCGACATCCGTCATGATGCCGGCCATGGCCTTGCGCCGCTGGCCCGAGAGCAGGCGGAGCAGCGGCAGGCGCTGCCAGAGTTTCAGCCGCGCCATCATCAGCGGCAGCGCGATATTCGCCCGCACGCTCATATGCGGATAGAGCGCATAGGACTGGAACACCATCGCGACGCGCCGCTCATGCGGGCGCAGATGATCCACGCTGGCCCCGCCAATGGCGACGCTGCCGGAATCCTGCTGTTCCAGCCCGGCGATGATCCGGATCAGGGTCGATTTTCCGCAGCCGGAGGGGCCGACCAGCGTCAGGAATTCGCCATCGGCAATGTCGAGTTCGACCCCGCCGAGCACCTGTGTCGGCCCAAACGCCTTGGCGATGGAAGACAGTGCGACTGTGGCCATGTCGTTCGCCTCTTGAACTGTGAGGGATGGCGGGGCGGTGTCGAACGCGGCCGCGAGGCGCGGCCGACGGCGTCGTCAGGCGGCGCGCGGCGGGTAGACCTCGTGGATCACATCGTCGATCCAGAGCGTTGTCAGCGCGGGAATCTCATGGATCGCGGCGGTGAAATCCCGACCGTCGAAGCTATAAGTGACGGCGCCGAGCGTGCTTGAACCGGCCATGCCGGGCTGCAATTCGGGGCCGACGACGAAGCCCGAGGACGGCCCCCAGATGTAGCGCGTGCCATCGATCATGAAATCATGGGCCCGGTGCAGATGGCCGCTGGCGACGAAGGCGACGTCATGCCTCCGCACGAGATCGAGCAGATGGGCCCGGGGCCTCGGCGGCACGCTCCAATAGCCCTTGTCGCCTTCATCCGGCGTCTCGACGAAGAGCGGCCGGTGCAGGAACCAGCCGAGACGGCGCCCCTCGGCCTCGGCGATCTCGCGCTCGAGCCAGGCGAGCTGGCGCTCCTCATCCGCCTCGTCGCTGCCGAACAGCATGGAATTCAGGCCGATCAGCCTGAAGCCCTCGATATCGCGGCTCCAGAAATCCGCGCCGAGATGGCTGCGCCAGCGCGCGAGACGCTCTGCATTGACCGGCTGATGCGGATGCCAGGCCTCGCCGACATCATGATTGCCGGGAATGCTCAGCACCGGCAAGCCGAGCCCGTCCAGCAATTCGCGGCAATGGCGCATATCCTCGTCGACATCGGCGCCATCGACCGTGACATCCCCGGTATGAATGACGAGGTCCGGCCCCTGCCCCGCCAGCCAGGCTCTCAGCGGCTCCCAGTTGCAGGCAAAATGCGGCTTGCCCGGGCTGAGATGGGTGTCGGAAATCTGCACGAGCCGCTGCATGGTCCCCTCCCAAAGGGCGCTCCCGGTAGGAAGCGGCCTGCCGCCGTCAGATGCAGGGCAGTGCTTTTGCAGTGGATCATACAAATGAATGTTTTATGACACAAATGTATTTTGCGAGATGACGTGGCTTGCCGCGCGGGCGTTGTGCACCGGGCTGGAGGCGCTCGGTCACCGCAGGTTCGGCCGGCTGAGGGGGGGATCAGAGGGTGGCGCCGACCACGCGCCCCTCAGCGGCGCCTGCGCCGGACCGAACGCCCGGCCTTGATCTCTAGCCTACGGAACCGCACGCCTCGCCCACGCCAGAGATCGCCCACGCGGCGCGGGGACGAGCCGCCTTGCCCTCTCCGTTCGCAGGCGTTCGACTTTGCAGCCACACCCGTCCGTATTGCGTCAAGTTCCAACATTCGGCGCCTGTTGCTGAGCGGACATTCGCCGCAACATTGGAGCCAAGGGCACCTTACCAAATCGCAATCCGGACCCAGACCGAAACCGATGAAGGACGAAGCTTCAATGCACGGTGCTTGAGAGCAGCTTGCGGGGCAGCGAGCTCATTCTCCTGCAGCCATCGGTTTCGACTACGATGGTTTCGCTGAATCCCAGGCCGCCGGCCGTCACATACATGTGAAAGACCATGCCCTCTTCGAGTCTCCAGCGCGCGTTCGGCAGGAACACGCGAGAGAAGTCGCTGGGCCGCGGGGTGCGGGCGTAGAGGCCGAGCGTGTAGCCGGTGACGTTATCGTAGGCAGGACGCAAACCCTCACGAAGCACGGCTTCACGCAGCACGGCATCGATCTCGCAGGCCAGGGCGCCCGGACGCATGGCTGCGAACTGCTCGTCCTGGAGCGCGACCAGACGCTCGGCGAGCAGTGAAAGTCCACGCTCGTCCCCGCCGAYAAGCACCGGACGCATCAGTCGGGCGCCGTAATTGCGCAGTTTCGGGATCAGTTCGACATGGAGGATGTCGCTCTCGCCGAGCGGCTGCGCCGTCATCACGCCGTGCAGGAATTCGTGGTCGCCAATGCCGGGCAGGATCGGGCCGGTTTCGCCTGTATMGGCGCCGTTCTCGAGAAAGCAGGCAGCGGCGACGGCTGAGGCTGCCCTTGGCGAAAGCCYGGGCCGCGCCCTTTCCGCGATTGACCTCATCGCCTTGTCGGCGATGCTGGCGGCCTGGCCGATCTGGTTGATCTCGGCCGGCGACTTCACGGCCCGGAGCAGGTCGCTCGCCTGCGGCAGGTCGACAAAGCGAGCCTGCGGCAGAAGCGCCGCGAACCGGTCGCGCGTCGCGGCCGTAAAGCCATAGGAGAGATGATCGGCGCCGATCCGCGCGTTGCCGAGGCCCCGTCGACGGATTTCATCGGCCATCACGGCGTGGGGCTCAGCCGTATCGGGAAACCAACAGGCGGCGCGGCAGGGCCCGGCGTCGAGCTCCCGCAGGACGAACCACGGCTCGCCCTCGAGCGGCAGGAAAGCCGCGCGATACATTGTCTCCGAGACCGTGAAGCCTGTCAGCCATGCCAGGCATTCGGCATGGTCGACCAGCAGAAGCTCCGCGCCGACTTCCGCCATCGCGGCGCGGGCACGCGCCACCCGCCCCGCAAATTCCTCGCGCGAGAAGAGCGGGCTCACGCCACCTCGCAGATATCCAGGATGGTCAGCATGTAGATGCGGACCATGTCGAGGAAGTCGCGGATCTCGACGCGCTCGTCGGGCATGGTGTTGTAGCGCCCGCCGGGCCCGCAGACGATGCCTTCCATACCGGCTTCGGCATAGAGATGGCCGGCATCGGTGCCGAAGAAGCCCGGCGGCTTGATCGCGCCGGTCGGCTGCTTTTCGCCGCGCACCRCCTCATAGGCCGCATTGACCGTCTTGACGATGCGCGCGTCCCTGGCGACCTCGAAGGCCGGCATCGACTGGTGGCCTTCCTTCTTCTCGATGCGGATCGTGGTCTTCAGGCCGGGGAAGCGGGCCTCCAGCGCGGCGAGCTCGCGCTGCATGTCGGCGAGCGCGCCTTCTTGCGTCTGGCCGGGCGCATAGCGGCCGGAACCCTTGAGCTTGCAATAGTCGGCGACCTGCGGCGCGCGCCACTCGTGCAGTTCCTTGCCGAGCGCGCCATGGACGACGCCGACATGGACGCGGTTGATCGATTCATGCTCGGCGGTCAGAGCGCCGGAGAAGGTCATGCCGTTCAGCCGCGGGATCAGGTCGCAGGCCGCCATGACCGCGTCGACCGCCTGCTCGCGCTTCGAGAGATGGCGYGTGTTGCCGACGAGTTCGATGACGAAGGAGAAGGCGCAGGCGTGCATGGTCACGGCCTGCACGTCGGTCGGCTCGCTGTTGACGAAATAGTCGGCGCGGATGCCGCTGCGGATCGCAGCGACGGTGCCGACCCCGCCCTGAAGCTCGCCGACGACATAAGTCAGGACGACGTCGCCCTTCAGCTTCACGCCGGCATCGAGCAGCGTCTTCACCGCGCAATAGGAGGCCGCGTCGCCCGCCTTCATGTTGGATACGCCGATGCCGTAGATGAACTCGTCGTCGACGAGCCCGCCCCAGGGATCGACCGTCCAGCCCTCGGTTGCCGGGTTGGTGTCGAGATGGCCGTTGAACATCAGGCTCTTGYCGCCGCCTGTCCCCTTCCAGCGCCCGATGGCATTGGCGCGGCGGCCCTCATCGAAGGCCTGCGCCTCCGCCTCGATGCCCATCGCCTTCATCTGGTCGACGACATGATGGACGAGCGCCCGCTCGCCGTCGGTCTCGGAATAGCTCTTGTGCCTCGCCCAGTCTGAGAGGAGCGCGAGGCAGGCCTTCTCATCGAGGGAATGGATCAGGTCGCGGGGATTCATCGTCAGGGCCTCGAATGTCAGGCTGCCGCCGCGGCCGGAGCCGGCACGGCGTCGAGCAGGGAGCGGGTATAGGGGTGGAGGGTTCCGTCGGTCAGCGCGGTGACATCGACGAGGTCGACGAGGTCGCCGCGATACATCACCGCGACCCGGTGAGCGATCTGCCGCACCAGGTTGAGATCGTGGGTGATGAAGAGATAGGCCGTGCCGAAGCGCTTCTGCAGGTCGACCAGGAGCTCGACCACCGAGGCCTGCACGGAGACATCGAGCGCCGAGGTGATCTCGTCGCAGATCACGAGTTTTGGCTTCGAGGCGAAGGCGCGCGCGATCGCGACGCGCTGCTTCTCGCCGCCGGAAAGCTGATGCGGATAACGGTCCGCGAAAGCGGCCGGCAGCCTGACCTGCTCCAGCAGTTCGCCGATAGCAGCCGCATCCTTGCGCGCGCCCGGCTCGCCATAGAGTTCGAGCGGCCGCGACAGGATCTCGCGAATGCGCTGGCGCGGATTGAGCGAGGAATCCGGATGCTGGAAGATGATCTGGACGTCGCGGCGATAGGCGCGGTCCATGTCGTGGAGCCCCGCGATCCGGCGCCCGGCGAAGCGGATCTCGCCCTCGAAGCGGTTGAGGCCGGTCATCGCCCTGGCGAGCGTCGACTTGCCCGAACCGGACTCGCCGACGATGCCGAGGATCTCGCCCGGCATCACCGAGAGGCTGACCTCGCGATTGCCGGTGAACTGAGTGTTGGCGCGCCCGAGCAGCCGGCCGAGAAAGGGTTTGCGGCCGTAATGGACGCTGACCTTCTCGACCTCGACCAGCGGCGTGCCGGCGGCAGGCTTCGCCGTCTCGACGAGGCGGTGGTCGGGCCGGGGCACGGCGGCGAGCAGCTTTTGCGTATAGGCGTCGCGCGGGCGGGCGAAGACTTCGCCGACCGCGCCCTGCTCGACGATCTTGCCGCGATGGATCACCGCGACCTTGGTCGCGATCTGCGAGACGAGCGCGAGATCATGCGAGATATAGAGCGAGGCGACGCCGGTCTCAGCCTGCAGTTCCTTGAACAGGTCGAGGATCTGGCGGGCCGTGATCACGTCGAGCGCCGTCGTCGGTTCGTCGAAGATGATGCATTMCGGCTGGCAGGCGAAGGCGGTCGCGATGACGACGCGCTGCTTCTCGCCACCCGAGGCCTCGTGCGGATAGCGTCGCATCATCTGGCCGGGCACCTTCAGGCCGACATGGGCGAGACGCTCCTCGCCCTCGGCCCAGGCCTGCCTGGGCGTCAGGCCGCGATGGCGCACCAGCACCTCGGCCAGTTGCGTACCAAGCGAGAGCGTCGGGTTAAGCGAGGTGCTCGGATCCTGGAAGACCATGCCGATGCGCTTGCCGCGGATCGCCTCGATCTCGTCTTCCGAGACCTTCAGCAGATCCTGCCCGGTCAGCCGGATGGCACCGGCCTCGCGCGCGCTCTTCGGCAGGTGGCGCATGATCGCCCAGGCGAGCGAGGTCTTGCCCGAGCCGGATTCGCCGACGAGGCCGAGCACCTCGCCCCGGGCGATGGAGAGCGTCACGTCGTCGAGCGCGCGGGTAAAGCCCGCAGGCGTCGCGTAGTCGAGGCCGTAGCCGGCAATGTCGAGGATCGGGGTCGCCATCACCTCAGCTCCTCGGGTTCAGCGCGTCGCGCAAGCCATCGCCGAGCAGGTTGAAACCGATCGCGACCAGCGCGACGGCAAGGCTCGGCCACAGGATCATCCAGGGGCTCAGATGCATGAAGCGGCGGGCCTCCGCGACCATCAGCCCCCATTCCGAGGCCGGTGGCTGGGCGCCGAGCCCAAGGAAGGAGAGCGTCGCAAACAGCATCACSGCRAASGMSACGCGGATSGTCATCTCGACGAYGATCGGGGCGACGACATTCGGCAGCATCTCGCGCCCGACGATATAGGCGGCGCTCTCGCCGCGCGCGATGGCGGCGTTGACATAGTCCTGCTTGCGCACGGCGAGCGCGACCGAGCGTGTCACCCGCGCCATGCCGGGCGCGAAGGCGAGCGCGATGGCGAGAAGTGCGTTCATGCTGCTCTTGCCGAGCAGGTTCACGATCAGCAGCGCCAGCAGCAGGCTCGGGATCGACATGATGGCATCGACAGTGCGCATGATCGCCTCGTCGCTGCGCCCGCCGAGAAAGGCCGAGACCGTGCCGACCACGGCGCCGACCAGCGTGCCGAGCGCAGTTGCGATCACCGCCATGACGACCGTGGCGCGTGCCCCATGCAGCAGGCGGCTCAGGATATCGCGGCCATACTGGTCGGTTCCGAGCCAGAACTGCGCGCTCGGCGGCTTGTAGCGCATCAGCGGCGCCATCTTCTCGGGGTCGTAGGGCGCAAACCACGGCCCGACGATAACGGCGAGCAGGATCAGGCCGACGATGATCAGGCCGAGCGCACCTTGCGGCGAACGCAGCATCCGCTTGAGGATCTCAATCATACTGGATCCTCCGGTCGAGCCAGGCATAGGCGATGTCGGCGAGGAAATTGGCGACGGCGTAGGTCGTMGCAAGGATCAGCGCGCCGGCCTGGATGGATGGCAGGTCGCGCGCCTGGATCGCGACGATGAGCTGGCGCCCGATGCCCGGCAGCGCAAAAATCTCCTCGACGACGATGACGCCGCCGAGCAGATAGCCGACATCGAGCGCGACGATGGTGATGGTCGGCAGCAGCGCATTGCGCAGCGCGTGCTTGAACAGCACTTGCCGCTTCGACAGGCCCTTGAGGCGCGCTGCGCGGATATAGTCGGAATGCAGCACATCGACCAGTTCGGAGCGCACCATGCGCGAGACATGGGCGATCAGGATCAGCGAGACGGTCAGCACCGGCAGGACGAGATGCCTGAGGCCGCGCAGCGGATCCTCGGTCAGCGGCACATAGCCCGTCGCCGGCAGCCATTGCAGCCAATCCGCCAGCACCAGCACGACGAGCGTGGCGGTGACGAATTCCGGAAGCGAAACACCGACATAGGAGAGAAAGCTCACCCCCAGATCGGCGGCCCGGCCGCGTCGCACCGCCGCGATAATGCCGAGCGGGATCGCCAGCACCAGCATCAGCACGATCGAGAACAGCGCCAGCAGCAGCGAGCGCCCGAGCGCCTCGAGCATTGCGGGCGCAACCGGCTGGCCGGTGCGCATCGAGAGGCCGAAATCGCCGTGCAGGACGCCTGCGAGCCAGTGCAGGTACTGCAGCCAGATCGGGTCGTTCAGCCCCATCTTGACGCGCAGCGCCGCGAGCGCATCCGGCGTCGCGTTCTCACCCAGCATCATGACCGCAGCATCCGCCGGCAGGATCTGGGTGATCGCGAAGACGATCAGCGACACGACCAGCAGCGTGTAGCCTATCAGCAGGATCCTTTTGAGGATATAGGCGGGCGACACGCGCTTATGCCTCGCTTTTCGCTTGGAGCCGGATCCGATCAGATTGAATCAATCTGATCGGTGAAGCCGTCTCTCGCTTTGGAACGGGCTCAGCCGCGCTTCGGCGCGTTGGCGCCGAGCGAGACGAAATCCAGCCGGAAGACGGCGCCGCGCGGATGCAGCTGGTAGCCCTGTACCCAATCGCGCTGTCCGCCGAGCAGGTCGAAGAAAGCGGGAATGATCGAGGGCACCTCGTCATACATCAGCTTCTGCGCCTGCGCGTAGAGCGCGCGGCGCTTGGTCTCGTCGACCGTGGCGCGCGCCTCGAAGATCAGCTTGTCGAAGGCGGTATTGTTCCAGCGCGTCTCGTTCCAGGCAGCGTTCGAGGTGTAGAGCAGCGAGAAGATGGCGTCGGCCGTCGCCTGCATGTTGTAGAAGCCGACATAGAACGAGCCCTTCTTCCAGACCTGGTCGAGATAGGTCGCGTGCGGCATAGTCTCGACCTTGATGTCGAAACCGGCGGGCTTGGCCATCTCGCGCAGGGCCACGGCCAGCTGCGTGCGTTGGCCCGGACGATCCGAGGCGATCAGCGTCGCTTCCAGCCCCTTGGGATAGCCGGCCTCCGCCAGCAGCGCCTTGGCCTTGGCGATGTCGGCCTTCTTCGCCGGCAGCTCGGCGAAGAAGCGATAGGCCGGGCTGAGCGGGGTATCGTTGCCGGGCGAGCCAAAGCCCTCGGTGACGAAATCGACCATCGCGGCGCGATCGACGGTGAGCGCCAGCGCCTGGCGCACGCGCACATCGTTAAAGGGTTTTTGGTCGCAGCCGAAATTGACGTTGCAGAACTGGCCCGACGGCACGCGCAGCGCCTTGACGCCCGAGGCCTTCTGCAGCCGGCCGAACTCGGTCGGCGGCGTGGTGCTGATCAGATCGGTATCGCCGGCGATCAGCGCCGAGGCTTCGGCACTGACATCGGGGAAGACCACGACCTCGACCTTGTCGAGATAGGGCCGTGCCTTGTCGTAATAGGCCTCGTTGCGGGCGACCACGATCTGCCGCTCCGGCTCGAAGGAGACGAGCTTGAACGGGCCGGTGCCGATCGCCTGGCGGTCAAGCTTCTCCAGCCCGCCCTTGATGACGGCAGCCGGCACGATCTTGGCGTTGGTATAGGCTAGCGTCACCGGCAGATCGGCGAAGGGCGCCGACAGGGTGAAGACGACGGTCGCGTCGTCCTTGGCCGCGACCTTGGCGATCGGCCCGACATTCTGGCGTGCTGGCGAGGCAGTCTTGGCGTCGAGAATGGCCTCGAAGGTCGCGACCACATCGGAGGCCGTGCAAGCCGAGCCGTCATGGAAGGTCAGGCCCTTGCGGAGCGCGAAGCTCCATTCGGTCAAATCGGCGGAATTCGTCCAGGATTCAGCGAGATCGGGCTCGGCGCTCATGTCAGGATTCAGGCGCGTCAGGCCGGAATAGAGCAGTTCGGCAACGAGATATTCCGGGTTCACCCGGGTGACGAGCGGGTTGAGCTTGGAGACGGCCTGATCGACGCTGACGCGCAAGGTGCCGCCGCGCCGGGGCGCATTCTGGGCGAAGGCCGGCAGACCGGTCAGGCTAAGCCCGCCGAAGGCGGCGGAGGCGGCGAGGAAATCACGACGGTGGATGCTCGGCATGGAACGCTCCTTCAGCTTCGGGATATGAGAGGGGTCAGGCAAGGTCGGGGTTGAGCTCGGGCCTGAACTCGGCGGCGAGATAGGCGAGCACGGCGCGCGCCAGCGCGATGATGTCGGAGACCGTCGTGTACTCGCCCGGCGCGTGGATATTGCGGTCGGGGCGGCCGAGCCCGCCGAGCAGCACTTCCGACCGGCCGGTTGCGCGCTGGACCCAGCCGAAATCAGAGCAGCTCGCCGCGCCCCAGCGGCGGAAATCCTCCGGCGCATAGCCGAAGCCCGCGCCGACGGCGGCCTGCCAGCGCGGCCAGTGCGGCCCGGCCGGATCGCTGGTCGGAGCGAGATGTCCGATCAGCGCCGTCTCGACGGTCAGGCCGGGGACGGAAGCGACGGCGCGGCGCACCGTCTCCTCGATCTCGGCCAGCGCGTCCTCAAAAGCTTCCTCCGGCATGTAGCGGCGGTTTAGCGTGAGTTCGAGCAGGGCCGGCACCTGCCCGCCGGCCGTGCCGCCGCCAATGGTCGCGATGTTGAGCTGCGCGGCCAGTGCCGGTTTTCCCGGCGGTGGCGGCAGTGCGGACAGGCGGGTCGCCACCTCCGCCTTGAGACCAGCCAGCGCGTTCAGCAGCGGCAGCGAACCCTCGATCGCGTTGAGGCCGCTGCCGCGCCGGTTGCCTTCGCCGGCATGGACCGCCTGCCCGCGGACCCGCACCAGCAGGTTGAAGAGCCCGAAGCAGCCGGCCCAGATGCGCGCCTCGGCGCTGCCGTTGAAATTGATGATGGGAGCGTGGAGCCTGCCCAGCTCGGCGCCGACAGGGCCGTCGAGCCGGCCCTGCTCTGCGAGATAGCGGATGCCGGGATAGAGGCCGCCCTCCTCGTCGGTGCAGAACAGCAGCATCGGATCATAGGCGAGTGCGATGTTGCGGGCCTTGGCCGCCCGCAGCGCCAGCAGCACGGCTGCGATGCAGCCCTTCATGTCGGCAGCGCCGAGGCCGATCAGGCGTTCGCCATCGCGGGCCATCGAGAGCGGATCGGTCGTCCAGCCCGGTGCGGCCGGGACCGTGTCGACATGGAAATAGAGCCCGCAGACCGGCTTTCCGGTCTTGGCGGTCGCAATCAGATTCGTCCTGGTGCCAGCGGCCGGGCCGTTCGGGACACGCCAGAGCTCGTCCGGCACATCGACGCGCTCGGTTTCCAAGCCGAGCGGGCGCGTCAGCGCCTCTATCAGCGTCGCGAAGTCGCCATAGCCCTGCCCCGGCGGAAATGAGGTATCGACCGCGATCATCGCTCCGAGATCGGCGATCGCCGCCTCGACCGCCTCAGCAATCCAGGCGCCGGCGCGCTCCAGCCCCGCCGTCTCGCGCACAGCCTCGCGCGCCTCCTGCCCGTCACGGCTCATCGGACCGCCCTGCCCCGGCGCGGTGGCTGGGCGGCGCGGACGCGATCTGCCATGGAGATGGCTGAGGTAGCGGAGTGCATGGCCATTGGCGCTCAAGCAGCTTTCATATAAACTATATAGAAATAGGACTCAGCCTCATGCCTCCTGTCAATGCCAAAAAAGCGACCGCGCCTGCCGCGGGATTGATCAGCGGCGGCGACGTGGCGTCCACGCTGCCGAACCTCGTCTCCCTCGATTCCGCACCGCTCTATGAGCGCGTGAAGCGGCATATGTCGGAGGCGATCCTCGTCGGGGAATGGCAACCCGGCATGGTGCTGCCCAACGAAACCGCATTGGCGCAAGGGTTTGGCATCGCTGTGGGCACGGTGCGCCGGGCGATGAGCGACCTCGTTGCCGAGGGTTTGCTGTCACGTCGGCGCAAGACCGGCACGGTCGTCACCGGCCGCGCGCCGCATCATTCGCTGCGCTTCTTCTTCCAGTATTTCCGTCTCCACCGGGCTGACGGCAGCCTGGTGCGGTCGACAAGCCAGTTCCTGACGGTAGAGACGCGGCAGGCTACGCCCGAGCAAGCCCAGCGCCTACAGATCAGAGCTGGCGGTGTGGTCGCGATCCACCGCATTCGGCATGCGGACGGCCGCCCCGTCATGCATGACAAGTTGCTGCTCGCAGAAGAAAGAGTCCCAGGCCTACCCCGCGAGCCGGCAGCTCTGCCGCCGCTACTCTACCTTCATCTGCTGGAGCATTACGGCATTCGCATCTCAGCAGTTCGCGAGCAGATTACCGCTGAACTTGCCAATGATGAGGACATCGCCCTCCTCGATCTCGCCGGGCCGGAAGCAGTGCTCGCCATTGACGAGGTCGCCTACGATCAGGCGGGCCTGCCGACCATTCTCGGCCGGCATCGCGCCAGTACGCGCGCGCATGCTTACATCAATGAGGTTCGGTAGGCGCCGCAACCGGGCATGGGAGGGTCGGCCAAAAGCTGACGTTGGGTGCCTGCACGGGCTATATCGGTTGGCGGCCCATCAGGACGCGAACGTCCTGGCCAACGGTCAGCGCCTTCCTTGGGTGTGGCAGCGATTTACCCATCGCGCCGCAGATGGCCACCGTTGCGCGCGAATTGACGGCCGCCCAAAACGCCCTCCGCCGCATCGAGCCCCGTCTGATAGGCCCCGTGCGCAGTCGAGAAATCCTGCGTTGAACAGGCCTCGCCCGCGAAGAAGATGCGCTCGTCCCATGGGCTTGCCAGAATGGCGCGCGCCTCGACGCAGCCGGGGAGCGCGTGGCTGTAGGAGCCCCTGATGAAGAGCGATTTCGCCCAACGCGTCTGGGCGACCGGTTTCAGCCGGCGGCGGATGCMGGCGCCGAAAAGGCCGGCGAGCTCGTCCTTGGCGAAGGCGACCATGTCCTCGCCCGATTCGAGTTCGCGCGCCGCGGCGCCGCAGATGAAGCCCTCGATCAAGGGTCGGCCGAACGGGCGCAAATGGTAGCTGCCGGTCTTCGCTTCATGCGGGTTTCCCAGCACCTGCGTGTCCGGCTCCAGATCGTCCGGGCGGTCGATMGCGAAGGAGACCTTATCGGCGAGGCCGAGCGGCAGGCGGGACGCCGCCTCGATGTGGTCGGCAAGCGCCGCCGGCAAGCGGATTGCGCCTGAAGCCAGGACATCGGTCGAGACCGTGATGATCGCAGCCCCTGCCCTGATCGTGCCCGAGCCCGTGACGATGGCGAGTTGGGATTGGTCAGCCTCGATTGCCGAGACGGGCATGCCGAGCGAGATCGGCAGCCCGGATGCCGCCCTGGCGATGAGCGCGCCATAGCCCTCGATGACGCGCCAGTTCACGCCCGTATCMGCATCGGCGAAGGCGAGATAGTCGCGGATCGAGAGCGTCTCGAGGTCAGTTCCGTTGATATAGCTGCTGACGGCCTCGAGATAGGGATTCCAGGTGCCGCCCTCCTCCAGCAGATCGGAGGCCCGGTCAGTCTCGGCCGGGGCCTGGCGCAGGCGCTGCTCGAAGCCGGCGAAGGCGGCGCGGGCCGCCATCTGATCGGCGGCGGGGAAGCCGATATTCCTGAACTGGCGCCCCCAGGGCGGCAGCGTCCTGTCGATGGTGAAGCCGAGATCCGGCGCCAGCGCGGTCCAGGGATTGCGCTCGGCTGAGTGCAGCCAGCCACAGCCGAGATCGATCGGCAAACCCTCGTGCCGGATGGTCCAGGCGCGGCCGCCGACCCTGTCGCCGGCCTCGATGACGGCGAGCGACAGACCGGCTTCGCCAAGCCGTCGCGCTGCCGCGATCCCGGCCGCGCCGGCGCCGACCACGACGACATCGAGTTCCGCGCTCATTCGACCGTCCTTGCTGCTGCGCCCAGTTCCAGCCAGTCGAGCTCTTCCTCGAGCCGATGGAAGGCATCGTCGCCGATCGTGCCGTCGCGCCGCAGGGCCAGCGCCTTGTCGCGCGCCGCGGCGAGTGCATCGCGCCGGAGTTGGTTCTGCGTGGTATCGAACTCGTCGCTGTCGCGCGTCTGCGCGAGCATGTCRTCATATTCGCGGCGCACCGCCAGCGCGGCCTCCGACGGCGCATCGCGGATCGTTGCAATGGCCGCCTTGAGGGCGAGCTTTCGCGCCATGCGAAACTCGCGCTCGACCGGGCGGTCGTCCCGCGGCGACAGCCGGCGCAGCAGCAGCGGCAGGGTCAGCCCCTGGATCAACAACGTCCCGACCACAACTGTGAAGGCGCAGAGCAGGATCAGGTCGCGGTGCGGAAAACCGCCCGGCAGGGCATAGGCGGCCGCAAGCGTGACGATGCCGCGCATGCCGCACCATGCGATGATCAGGCCATCGCTGCCAGCCGTTGACGCCGGGCGCGTCTCGTCCTTCGCGCCCTCCGTGGCCCGGCGCGTCAGTTTCGCGATCGCCTGATAGGTCATGACCCAGCTCAGGCGCACGATGATGACGGTTGCCAGGACGGCCAGCGCAATGACGGGAAAGGCGCCGATCTCACGCGGGCTGAGATTGGCGAGGATAGGCCGCAATTGCAGGCCGATCAGCACGAAAGCCAGGGTCTGGAGCACGAAGACGGTCGTCTCCCAGACCGCATAAGACGGGATGCGAAGGCGCGCGCTGGTGCGGGCGGGCGCGGTGCGCGCAATCACCATGGCATAGACGACGATGGTGATGATGCCCGACAGATGCAGCCGCTCCGCCAGGATCCAGACCCCGAATGTCGTGATGAACTGCAGGATGATGGCGCTCGGCGGGTCCTTGAACGCGCCGAGGAAGCGGACCAGCGACCAGCCGAGAAACGCGCCGAGCCCGATACTGCCGATGACGACGAGGCCGAAGGTCGGCAGCGCCGAGGCTGGCGAGAAGCCCCCGACGAGCACGGCCCCGACGGCAACGCGATAGATCAGCAGCGCGGTCGCGTCGTTCAGCAGGCTTTCGCCTTCCAGGATGACGAGGAGCCGATGCGGCGGGCGCAGGCGGCGCAGAACGGCGGTCGCCGCGACAGCATCGGGCGGCGCGACGATCGCGCCGAGCGCCACGGCGGCGGCCCAGGGCAGATCCGGCACCAGCCACCGGGCGACCGCCGCGACCGCGACCGTCGTCACCCCGACGGCAACGACGACGAGACTGCCGACGGAGAGCCAGTTCCGGCGCAGGTCGCGCGGCGAGGTATCGAAGGCGGCGTCGAGCAGGATCGGCGCGACGAACAGGGCGAGCACCAGTTCGGGATCGAGCGCGAATTMCGGTGCGTTCGGAACCAGCGCCAGCGCCGTCCCGGCGACCGCGAGCACGACCGGATAAGGCACGCCGATGCGCCGCGCGCCCGCCGAGAGCAGCACCGCCCCCAGCATGATGGCCAGGATCGACTCGAAGAAGATCATCGCCGGATTTTGCGCGGGGCCGCCGGCATTGTCGATTGGCGGGCAGATCAGTTTGGCGGCAAGCCCGATCGCAGGAGGCGGACCGCAGGATGAGCGCGGCTGAGGCCGTCACGCGCATATCCTCGCGCCCCTGCCCTGCCGCTGCGGGCAGCCTGCACTCTGGCGGATGACCGGAGCGCCATGACAGGAACGCGCTAGAGCATCGGACCGAAAGGTGGAATCCGGTTTTCGGAAGAATCCGATGCTCGAACAAAGAGCGAGATCGCCGCTCCTGTCCGAACGGACGCACGGCGATCTGGGCTGGCAGTTTGCATCCGGGCTCTCCTGGGATACGCCTTTAGGCCTGTGGGCATGGCGTTCCCCCATCTGGCTTCGGGAGGTTGCAGCGTGGCACTTTTGACCCGACGGCGTTTCGTCGCCTCACTTCCGGCTCTGGCATCCGCGCTGGCATCGCCGCTGCGCGCGCAGGTCGGCACCCCGACAGGCACCGGCACGACACTGTTCCAGGACGTCCGCATCTTCGACGGGACGGGCAGCGGGCTCTCGGCACCGTCGCATGTGCTCGTCCGCGGCAATCTGATCGAGCGCATCGCGACGGCCCCAATCACTGCGGAGCCCGGCACCGTGGTCATCGCGGGCGGCGGGCGAACGCTGATGCCGGGGCTGACCGACATGCACTGGCACGCGATGCTGGTGCGCTCGACGCCGTCGCAATCGCTCTTCGGCAATCTCGGCTTCAATTATCTGACGGCCGGCGCCGAGGCGACCGAGACCCTGATGCGCGGCTTCACCACGGTCCGCGACATGGGCGGCCCGTCCTTCGGCCTCAAGCAGGCCATCGATGGCGGCGTGCTGCCCGGGCCCCGCATCTATCCCTCCGGTGCGGTCATCACGGTGACCAGCGGGCATGGGGATTTCCGCCAGCTGACCGACCTGCCGCGCGCGCAGGGCTCACTGTCGCGGATGGAGCAGGTCGGCGGCAGCATGGTCGCCGACAGCCCCGACGAGGTGCGCATGCGGGTGCGCGAGCAGCTGATGCAGGGCGCCTCCCAGATCAAGCTGACGGCCGGCGGCGGCGTCGCCTCGCCGTTCAGCCCGCTCGATGTCTCGACCTTCACCGCAGACGAGCTGCGCGCCGCCGTGGAGGCCGCCGAGAACTGGGGGACCTATGTCACCGTCCACGCCTACACGCCGGCGGCGATCACCCGCGCGATCTCCGTCGGGGTGAAATGCATCGAGCACGGTCACTTGATGGACGAGGCGTCGGCTCGGCTGATCGCGGAAAAGGACATCTGGCTGAGCACGCAAGCCTTCCCGGACGAGATGGCGGAGGCCTTTCCGCCGGGCTCGGGCGAGCGGGCCAAGGCCTATACCGTGTTTGCCGGCACGGAGAAGACCTTCGCGCTGGCGAAGAAATACAAGCTCAAGCTCGCCTTCGGCACCGACATCCTGTTTTCGCCGCAGCTTGCGAAGCGGCATGGCGAACTTCTCGCCAAGTGGACGCGCTGGTTCACCCCCGCCGAAACCCTGGCCATGGCGACCAGCACGAATGCGCGGCTGCTCGAACTGTCCGGCCTGCGCAATCCCTATCCGGGAAAACTCGGCGTGGTTGCGCCCAACGCCCTGGCCGATCTGCTGCTTGTCGACGGCAATCCGCTCGAGAACATCAATCTCGTCGCTGATCCGCACCGGTCTTTCGTCGTGATCATGAAGGACGGCAAGATCTACAAGAATGCGCTGCCGGGCTGAGGGCCTAAGGCGGCTCTGATGCCGCCATAGTCTTTCCTGCCCTGCTGGCGGAACCCCGATGGGGCCAGGGCATTCCAAGGTCGTGGGGGACYTTTGACGAACCRTGAACCGCCTTCGTCTGCGTGGAAACCAGGCCGGAACTGGCCGTAAACAGCGAAAGGACAAGCCGTGACGATCGCCAAGAACACGATCTGCCTCTGGTACGACAAGGACGCGGAAGCGGCCGCCCGCTTCTACGCCGAGACCTTTCCGGACAGCGCGGTGGGGGCCGTCCGCCGCGCCCCGACCGATTTCCCCTCCGGCAAGGCGGGCGAMGTGCTGACGGTCGACTTCACCGTCGCCGGCATCCCTTGCCTCGGCCTGAATGGCGGGCCCGCCTTCAAGCATAACGAAGCCTTCTCGTTCCAGATCGCCACCGACGACCAGCAGGAAACCGACCGCGACTGGAATGCGATCGTCGGCAATGGCGGGCAGGAAAGCGCCTGCGGCTGGTGCCGGGACAAATGGGGCATCTCCTGGCAGATCACGCCGCGCGTGCTGACCGAGGCCATGGCGGCCGGCGGCGAGGAAGCAAAGCGCGCCTTCACCGCGATGATGACCATGAAAAAGATCGATGTCGCCGCGATCGAGGCGGCGCGGCGCGGCTGAGGCTCGCAAGGGGGTTTTGCCCATTGTAGCCCCGCCGGCCATTGCGATACCGGGTCGTGTCCGGCGCAGATCCAGAGACGCTGCGTCGCGCTGGCGCGGCGGGCGCAGCTTGGGGATGCCGGATCCCCGCCGCGGCTCGATCCCGCTTGAAGGCCAGCCCATGCGGCATTATCTTACCATCGTCTTACCCACGGCATTTGGACACCATGGCAAGCGCGCCGAAATTGACAACGACGGTCTCCACGAAGGGCCAGGTCATTCTGCCCAGCTCCATTCGCCAGCGGCGCGAATGGGGGGCCGGAACGCGCCTCATCGTCGAAGAGACACTCGATGGCGTGCTGCTGAAGCCGGCTCCTGCCTTTGCGGAGACCCAGCCTCAGGACGTCTTTGGCGTTCTCCCGCCTGTCGGCAGGGCGAAGACGCTGGAAGAGATGGCGGCGAGTGTTCTG
This sequence comes from Allobosea sp. 05T422_2, assembly GCF_056396265.1. Lineage (NCBI taxonomy): Bacteria > Pseudomonadati > Pseudomonadota > Alphaproteobacteria > Hyphomicrobiales > Alloboseaceae > Allobosea > Allobosea sp. 05T422_2. The sequence goes on from NZ_JBFTLD010000016.1 coordinate 50,596, forward strand.
GCT
>NZ_JBFTLD010000017.1:0-48362 GCF_056396265.1 Allobosea sp. 05T422_2
CCCTATGGTTGTCCGGCATCACGCCGCCGCCCGCTGCTGCATGAGCCGCGTGGCGCCGAAGCCTTCGATCGATCGCCGCGTCGTGCCGTGGATGACGAGATCGGCCATGATCGCGCCGACCACCGGCACGAGCTGAAATCCGTGCCCCGAGAAGCCGAACGCGTGAAACGCACCCTTCGCGTTCGGAGAGGCGCAGATCACCGGCAGATGATCCTTCGTCGTGGCCTCCATGCCGGCCCAGGTCCGTACGATGCGCAGCGCGCTGATCGAGGGGAACAGATCCGTCGCGGCGCGAGCGCCCTTGGAGAGCTTCTGGAAATCGACGTGGCTTTTCTGAACCTCGATATCCGCCCGGCCCTGCAGGCCGCCGCCAATGACGAGCGTTCCCTGGTCCGACTGCTTGAACGAGAGCGGCCGCCCGACCACACTGACGACGGGTTTGAGCAGCGGCGCAACGCGCTCCGTCACGATCATCATCGAGGCCTTGAGCCCCAGCGGAATGTCGTCGCCCAGCATTGCGGCGATCTTACCCGCCCAGGCGCCCGCGGCGTTGATCACCGTCGGGGCAACGAAATCGCCGGCATGCGTGCGCAGTCGCCAATCGGCCCCGGTCTGTTCGATCGCATCGACGCCAACGCCCTCGTGAATCGCCACGCCCGCGGCTTCCGCGCTGCGCCGGAACGCCTGCAAGGTCCGGTGCGGGTCCGCGGCACCGTCGCGCCGTGCGATCAATGCCCCCACGCAATGCGGTGAGATCGCCGGCACGAGCTTCAGGAGCTCGGCGCGGTCGATCAGTTCCTCGTGCGCGTATCCGGCCTCCCGCATCTGGGCGAGACGGCTCTCGAGCTTGGGCAGATGGCTCACATGCTCGGCGATGTTGAGCTGGCCATGGGAATGGAAACCGCAGCCGTCCCCGACGATCCCTTCAATGCCGTGCCACATCTCCATGGCTTCGAGGGAAATCGGGATCTCAGCGGGATCGCGATTGAGCGTGCGGACACCTGCCGCTGTCGCTCCGGACGCGTGGCGTCCGACCCACGATCTTTCGAGGATCGTGACGCGGCGACCGGCGCGCGCCAGATGCAACGCGGCTGACAGGCCGTGAAGCCCGCCACCGATGACGAGCGTGTCGATGACCTTCCCGCTCATGCCCCGGAATCCATCGTGTCGAGCGCCGCGAGTTCACCCAATGTAACGGGCTTGAGCGGCGGACGGGCCCTGTAGAGCCCGACATCGGGCACGCTTCGGCCTTCCGCCGCGGCGAGGACATGGGCAACCGTGTAGCTGCATTGGCGACCTTGGCAGGGGCCCATGCCGGCGCGCGTGAAGGCCTTGACCTGGTTCGGCCCGGGACGGTTCGCGCTGACCTGATCCCGGATCGACGCGACGCGGACCTCCTCGCAGCGGCAGGCGATCGTCTGGTCGGGCGGAATGAAGACTGCTGGTCGCGGGCGGAAATAGCGATCGAGGAACGCACGCGAGGCAAGCGCCCGCACCAGCCGGGAGCGGATCGGCTTCGCGAGGCTTTCGGCTTTTGCCTCTGACAGCCGGCCGGCCTTGGCCGCAATCTGCAGTGCAGCGAGTTCGCCCCGCAGGCATGCGGCCCTGGCACCACCGATACCGGCCCCATCCCCTGCGACGAAAACATTCCGCTCCGATGTCTCCCCCCAGCCGTCGAGTTCCGGCGCAAAACTGTCCTGGTCACTGTTCCAGGCATGCCGGCAACCGAGTGCGAGGGTCGGATGAATCGTTGGGACGAGGCCTTCATGGACGAGGAGAAGCCCCGCCCGCGCGGTCGCGGCACGGCCATCGGTCGTGACATAGCGGATGCGTTCGAGCGCCTGCTCGCCGATCGCCTCGATCTCGGCGACATGCCGGACATAGGGAACCTGCCGCCGCAACCGCGCGATCCAGGCCAGGCCCTTCAGAAGGTCGCCCGGCGCGCCGAACAGAGCCGCCGGCAACGTCGCCATGGTTTCTGCGGCCCGCCTGGGTGGCGTGGTATCCAGGAAACCGGCGATCGTTCCGCCCGCCTGCAACAGCTGGACAGCATACAGGAGCGGCAGGGGGCCGGAGCCAACGATCCAGGCCGGCTCGTCGGGAATCTGGCCCGAAGACTTCAGGACAATCTGGGCCGCGCCGACCGTCATCACGCCCGGCAGCGTCCACCCGGGAAACGGCGCCGGGCGTTCCTGTGCCCCCGTCGCCAATAGCAACCAGTCAGCCTCGACGGAGCTGGCGGCGCCGCCACGCCTCAGGAACGCCCGCATTCCCGCCTCGACGTGCCAGACCTGCGTCTCCGGTTCGTAATCGACGCCGCTCGCGCGAAACCGGCCGACCACGGCCGCGCCCTCGGCATAGGCCTTGCCGAGAAGTCCGGCCCGCGGGGTCCCGGCAACATGCTCGATGTTCCGCCAGATCTGCMCTCCCGGCGAGGGTTGCTCGTCGACGACGAGCACCTGCAGACCGTGCTGCTTCGCGATGATGGCCGCCGACATTCCAGCCGGGCCGGCTCCGACGATCAGGAGATCGGCACGCCGGCTCATGGCGTCACATCGGGCCGGCCGTGCTGACGCTCGATCCGCATGCCGTCGCGAACCTGCGCGAGGCAGGTCTGAACCGACGACACGCCGTCGACCACCGCAAGGCAATCGAAGCACACGCCCATCATGCAGTAGGGGGCCCGCCGCGCACCCGACACCGGGGTCGTCCGCGACCAGAACGATGCCTGCCGCAGAAGCACGGCTGCAACGCTTTCATCGGCGCCGGCAGTGACGGGATGCCCGTCGACATAGACCGTCAGCAAACCGCCGGCTTCCTGATCCAGCTTCCTGAACATGAGAGTGCCTTCTGGACGTTTCGACGTAAGACCGTGGCTCTTAGCGGGCGGCCGCCAAAGGCGATGATCCGCTGCGGGAACAGGCCGTCGGCGCGCGCTGCGTTCCCTGCCTTGGCATCTCGAAATGCTTCATCGGCCTTGGGCAATGCATGATGGTCCCTCCGTGTTGACGACGGTAGGAAGCTGCATACTATTATGTCCAATAGAAAAATGACCGCACTCTATTCCTAGAGTTATAGCATGCCGCGCGCGCTCAATCTGAGACAGATCGAAATCTTCAAGGCCCTGATCGAGCACGGCACAGTCAGCCGCGCGGCCGAGGCGCTCTACATCTCGCAGCCGGCCGCGAGTAAGCTCCTGATGCAGTTGGAGAAGGACAACGGCCTCAAGCTCTTCGATCGCTACAAGGGCCGCCTGGTGCCCACGGCCCAGGGCTTGCGCCTGCACGAAGAGGTCGCCCGGATCTTCGTCGGCGTGCGCCAGGTCGAAAGCGCGATCGGATTGATCAAGCGCGAGGATCAGGGACGCCTGGTCGTGGGCGTGATCCCTGCGCTCAGCGGCGCTTACATCCAGCGCACCACGATGAACTTCCTCAAGCGCAATCCGAACGTCTATTGCTGGATCAAATCGCCCAGCTCCCAATGGATCCCCGAATATGTCCTGACACGCGTTCTGGACATCGGGATCGTCACCGCACGCGTCGAGAATCCCTTCATCGTCACAGAACCGCTCTTCGAACACCCGTTGCTGTGCATCATGCCGGTCGGCCATCCGCTCGCCGATCGCAAAACCGTCCGGCCGGACGATCTGAACGGTGTTCCGTTCGTCGCCTTCAACACGGAGACCTATACGGGACAAAAGGTTTCCACGATGTTCGACAAATATAATGTCAGATCAAACATAGTCTTGACCGCCGATTCAAACTCGACACTTTGCCAATTCGTCGCGGCCGGCCTGGGCGTATCTCTTGTTCACCCCCTCTTTATCGCAGGGGTCGAAAAACAAGTGGTCGTACGGCCGTTCGAGCCCATCATGCCGCTGGATTTCCTGGTCTGCTTTGGGCGCGATGCGAGAAACCCCCAGCTCATCTCCGAATTCGCGAGTGAGGCGAAAACAATGGCCACGCGTTTTGTCGATGATCTCTCAAAAAGCTGGAGCTGCGCCGGCCCCGCGGCGTTGCCCCTCGGCAGACAGCAAGCTATGGGCCGACGTCGGAGCAGCAGGAAAAACTAACGTGTCAATCGCGCCACAACCGGACTCTGGCTCTTTGCCCGAAAGCGGACCAACGCTGCGGCCTTGGATTGCCAACGCACGCCGGCACGCACCGAAGCACTCCATAGACCCGGCACACGGCCGACGTGTCCCGATCCGAGCCGGCAGGAAGTTCAGCGCCGCCTTCGACTAGGAAATCAGCCTGAGCGATGTGTCCCAAAGGCGCTCTGCGTTTCCGCTGTCGAGTGCATAGCGGGCAACGCCGGTGAAATCAGCGGGGCGGCGTGACACTGTCGTGGCCTCATTGCAATCCTCGAAATAGCGCCCGCCGACCCCCTGCAGCAATGGAGACGCTGCGAGAAGCACGGAGGTTGCCGCGCCTTGCCGCGGCGACTTCCGACGCTCGGGAGGTGTTTTGAGGCMACCCGTATGCTTCTGGAGATTGGTGGCGATCGCTCCTGGGTTTAGCGCGTTAGCAAAGATGCCATCGCTCGACCAACGTCGTGTTGCCTCTACTGCCAGAAGGGCACATGCCGTCTTGGACTGTCCGTAAGCGACGAGCGGATCGTAGGGCAGAAAATCAAAATTTAGATCATCAAAKATGACAGGTGCGATGAGGTTCCCGCTTGAGCTCACCGAAACGATCCGGGCGCCGCCCGCAGCCGCAAGCGCGCGCTGCAATCCGATTGCGAGTGTGAAATGCCCGAGGAAATTAGTGGCAAACTGCATCTCCCATCCTTCGGGAGTGCGTTCGAGGGTTGGCAACGCCATGATGCCAGCATTGTTGACCAGAATGTGCAGCGCACCGTCCCAATCGGCAACAAATCGGCGAACACTTCGCTGATCGGACAAATCGAGCTGCCTAACCAGGACGGAGGCGTCGTTAGACGCCGCGCGGATTTCGGCAGCCGTGGTCTCTCCTGCATCGATCCTGCGCACGGCCAGGGTGACCTCGGCGCCAGCGGCGGCGAGCGTTCGAGCGGTTTCCACTCCGATTCCCGAGGAAGCACCTGTCACCAGTGCGCGCTTGCCGCTCAGATCGATGCCTGAAAGGACCTGCTCTGCAGTTGTGCTGAAGCCAAAGGGCGTGGTGATGAGACTCATTTTGCATCCCTTCGGTGCCTCGTTGGGCGTCCGCTAGTCGAGCGACGGCGCCCATCCGTCCGCCTTTAGGGGCGGCGGGACGACCCCTGGCTGTGCTCGATCGTCTCGATCAGGCGGTGAAGCTCCACGGCGTCGTCGAATGTCGGTCTGAGCTGCGTTCCCTTCAGCAAGTCAGATGCGAGACGCTGGTATGAGAGAGCGAGAATCTGCTGTGGGCCCTCGCCAAAGCGGTCGGCTCTGTAATTCGCCGGAATATCCAGCTCCTCCAATGGTCCGCCCCCGCTTGCTCCCATCAGGTTGAAGCCGCCCAAACCAACATATCCGACGGGGCTCGTGATAATCAGATCGCCTTTTGTGCCATTGATCTCGACGTGAAAATTGGTGCCCCGCGAGAGGCCGCCGCGGAAATGCGCAGTGACCGCCACGCCATTCGCCAGTTGGCCGCTCACCATCACCTGGTCAGGGACCGTCATGGGCAGCTCAGCTCCAGTCTCCTCGAGGCGGATAGTCCGGCGACGGGTGATGAGAGTTCCGGCCACTTTGTCGAAGCGGCTATCCAGCGCATGAAGCAGCGCGTCGATCGAGTGAGCGAAAGGTACGTTCAGCATCGCCGCGCCGGCTGTCCGATCGAGCGTGTAAGCAAAGCTGCTGCTCATCGCTTCTCCCCAGACGATGCCGGAGCCGATCTGCGTGGCTGAAAGAACTTCGCCCAGATACCCGTCCCGAATGAGATCGCGCGCATAGGCGAAAGGCGGCGCAGCACGTGTCTGCAGGCCTATTGTGGTTGCGACGCCTTTGGATCGAGCAAAGTCACGCATCGCAACGGCGTCAGAGAGGTCCATCCCGAGAGGCCATTCGGAGAACACGGCCTTCTTCGCCGCGATCGCTTTGGTAACAAGGTCCTTGTGCCGAGTGACTTTGACCGCGATGACGACCAAGTCGACGTCAGGAGAGGCAACCAATTCCTCTGTCGTTCCCATTGCAAAAGGAACGCCGAATTTACCGGCGGCTGCGGTCGCGATATCGAGATTGCTGTGGCTAATCGCTGTAAGGCGGAAATCTGAAAGCCCCTTCAGCGCCGGGATGTGCGCGGTCGTCGCCCAGCCCTTGTCGGGATGGACGCCTATGATTCCGACCTTGATTGGGTTGCCGAACATGTCGCACTCCCTACGTCGGTGACGCGGCAGATCCCGAAGCCGACCGATGCTCCGCAGACAATGGCACGTCATCTCGAACCAGCGTCGAGCTCGAAGCAAAACGGCTGAGCAGCGGCCGGCTACTCGCGCCAAGTTATTCGGTGATCTTCACGAAACCCTGCTGAACGAGCTGAATCGTTCTCGCCATCGCGTCGAGGTTGATCTTCACATCCGGCAGCAAATCCATATTGCCCCAGCCGTTCGCTTTGGCGGTTGCGCCGCAGAGTTCAATGTTCACCCCGCGCTTCATCAAATCGGCGATCAGGCCCTGATACGGGTTGCCGGTCTTGATGTTTCGAGCGGCATTATAGGCCCGGTCGTTCAGCGTCGCGTGCCCGGCGTTGGTATGGAAGACCGCAATGACCTCGGACTGGGCATTCCAATCGCTGATGTCGCCGGTGATCAGATCAAGATGAAACAGCGACGCTGGGAGATCGCCTTCGAACGCAAGCCCGCCAATGCTGTGCACCGACTTTACGTTCTGCAGCGTGACCGGGATATCGATGACTATGGCATGTTCGGTTTTGGACATGGGGACACACCGTTCGGAAAAAGCCGTCACACGCCCTCGTGAACGAGCTTGGTGAAGAAGGCAGGGCCGATGACGAACTGGCCCCATTTCTCATCAAACTGAGCCGTCGGCTTGGCTGCGACAATCTCGTCCAGAGAGCGACCGTCACGTTTCAGCTTGGCGACATTCGCGCGAATGCCAACGAGCATGTCGTGGTAGTTCYGGAGCTCCGCCTTGTTGCTCACGGGTTGCCCATGACCCGGAATAACGATCGTCTGGTCGCTTATGCCAGACAGGATTGCCTCGATCGCGCGGATCGTGCCGTCAATGCTTCCTCCGGTCGAGTAGTCGATGAACGGGTAGATTCCGTTCCAGTAGATATCGCCAGCGTGGATGATATCCGCTTCTGCGAAGCTCACCGTGATGTCACCGTCCGTGTGGGCGTTCGGGCGGTGCTTGAGGAGCAGCGTCGCGTTGTTCAGCCGGATGGACTTCTCGTCGGAGATGGTTTCGGCCGGCAATGCGCCTGGGGGCGAGGGTGGGAAGTTGAAATCCCAATCCTCGACCCTCTGCGCTGCCATGAGGTGTTTGCGTGCATTGTCGTGGGCGAGGATCGCCGCTCCTTCCTTGTTGAGCCATTCATTGCCGTCCGCATGGTCGAAATGCCAGTGCGTGTTGATCAGGTGCTTCACGGGCTGGCGGCCGAGTGCGTCGAGAGCCTCGATGATCCGCGGCCGGGACGCCGTAATGCCAGCGTCGACGAGCACCTTCCCGTCGGGCCCGGTCAGTACAGCGATGTTTCCTCCCGATCCTTCCAGCACGGCCACATCGCCACGTAGCTTGTGGACGGCGATAGGCGCCTTCGCGGCTTCGGCGCGGATCATGTCGACGATGCCCTGGGCCTTGGCGAAGGCGTGCCTTGGGCTCAGCCAGCCATCGGTGGCCGTGATTGTGCCCGCGCCGATGCAGCACAGGCAAAATCCGCGGCGCGAAAGCCTGAATTCCTGGGTCATGACAATACCTTCCTCGGGCGCGCAGCCCGAGGCTGGCGCGTTGGTGGGTAAAGGCTGAGGGAGGGCGCTGATGGGCCGAAGCCGTCTGCGTCCAAGCTACGGTTGCTACGCCTTGATGAAGGCGAGCAAGTCCCGATTGATCTCGTCGGAATGCGTGCTGAACATGCCGTGCGGAAAGCCCTTGTAGACTTTGAGCGTTCCGTTCTTGAGCAGCTTGACCGACAGTTGGGCGGAGTCCGTGATCGGCACGATCTGATCGTCGTCGCCATGCATGACGAGGACCGGCACGTCGATCTGCTTGAGGTCTTCGGTGAAATCGGTTTCCGAGAATACCTTGATGCAGTCGTAATGCGCGTTGGCGCCGCCCATCATGCCCTGGCGCCACCAATTTCGGATCAGGCCTTCAGATACCTTCGCGCCCTTGCGATTGAAGCCGTAGAAGGGTCCGCTGGGTACATCGAGGTAGAACTGGGCCCGGTTGGCAGCGAGCTGGGCACGCAGATCATCGAAGACAGCGATTGGCGTGCCGTTCGGGTTGCGATCCGATTTCACCATGACCGGCGGGATTGCGCTGATGAGCACGGCCTTGGCGACCCGCCCCCTGCCATGGCGGGCAACGTAGCGCGTGACTTCGCCGCCGCCGGTTGAATGACCGATGTGGATCGCATCGCGCAGGTCGAGCGCGGCTGCCAGCTCTCCGACATCCGCCGCATAGGTGTCCATGTCGTTGCCCGTCGCGGTCTGCGAGGAGCGACCATGACCTCGCCGGTCGTGGGCGATGACCCGGAAGCCCTTGCCTAGGAAAAACAGCATCTGATTGTCCCAGTCGTCACCGCTGAGCGGCCAACCGTGATGGAAGACGATCGGCTGTCCCGACCCCCAATCCTTGAAGAAGATCTGCGCGCCGTCCTTGGTCGTGATCGTGTTCATCGGATGCTTCCCTCGTTCGCTGGAAAGATTGTTCGTCCGGTCTGGCTTTGCGATTTGGGCCTGCGCCGCGCTGGGAAGCCCGGCTGCGGCCGCTGCACTCGCCGCGGTCACCAGGACATCGCGCCGTGAGGCGCCCCACGCAGGTGACGGATTTGATGTCGTCATCGCCATCTCTCCTCTCGCTGCCGGTTGCACTTGCATGCAGCCACGCAATTCCGCTGCGCCACCGGTCGGCAGGCGTTCAATGGTCAGCAGTCAGCGAACCGATCAGGCTCGGACGGGCGCGGCGGCGGCCAACTCACTCCGGGTGGTCGGCCTGCCGTTAATCGTCTCGTAGACGGCCTTGGATTTGCCGAGCGTGTCCATCAGCGACTTCGGCCCCTCGAACGGCCTTCCGCCGATATGCCAGCCATCGGTATGCAACTCTTCGATCAGCACCCATACGACCTCGCGGAACGCCTCCGATCCCTCGAATTGGACCATGACGTCGGTGAGGGCCTTGGCCATTGCGTGCTTCTCTTCGGGTGTGAAGACGCCGTCGACCAGCTTGACGTTGACGAAGGGCATGACATCGCTCCTGGAAAAGGTGAGTTGGAGTTCGCGTTAGTCGGCGATATCGACGACGATCTTGCCGTTGGCGCTGCGATTTTCGACCTCGCGGTGGGCGTCGGCCACTGCGTCGAATTCAAACCTGCGTGGATCGACGAAGGGTTTCACCTTCCCGTACTCTGCCAGCTTCGTTGCCTCGCGCATGATCTCGCCATGGTGCTCACGACCTTGACCCGTCAGCATCGGCAACAGGGTGAAGACGCCCGAATAGCTCGCGGCGCGGAACGACAGTGGAGCGAGCGAGTGAGTGCCCCATCCGAGGCAGCTCACCACATGGCCGAAGCGGCGAACTGCGGTGAATGAGGCATCTAGGGCTATGCCCCCCACGGTATCGTAGACCACGTCGAAACCACGGCCGCTGCTGTGATCGTCGACATACTCCTGAGGAGTCGTCTGCTCGCGGTCGATCGCCGTGGCGCCCAATTCCTCGATAGCCCCTCCCTTCGAGGCCTTATCGACCGCGAACACCTCGGCACCGAAGGCCCGGGCGATCTGGATCGCCATCAGCCCAACGCCGCCGGCGCCCTGAACCAGAACCCGCTGCCGGGCCTGGACCTGGGCTCGGTCGACCAGACCTTCCCACGCCGTGATGAACACCAGGGGGAGCGCGGCAGCCTCGCGCATGCTGAGATTGACGGGCTTCGGCGCAAGAAGGCTGGCATCGACCGCAGCAAACTGCGCCAGCGATCCTTGAAGGCCCCCGACGCCTCCGGTCAGCCCGTACACCTCGTCTCCGACGACGAAGCCGGTGACGCCGGTCCCGAGCGCCTCGACAGTGCCGGCGAGATCCATTCCCAGGATCGCGGGAAAGGGGTGTTTCGCGTGCGCCGCGTTTCCGCTCCTGATTTTGAGATCGAGCGGGTTCACGCCGCTCGCCTTGACGCGAACCAGGACCTGGCCTGGCGCTGGCTCCGGGCGAGCGATGCTCGCCCGAGTAAAAGGCGCATTGGTTCCGTTGAGGACGAGTGCATCCATTGCGGCTGCCGTGGTCATCGTCTGACGCCTCTGTGAGGACATTTGCCGCTTACCTGGCGGCACACAGACGATGACCAAAGGACCAACCGGCAGCCAGTGAATTCTCGTGAATTCTTGTGTGGCCGCGCCAGCGCGGCGCACAAGCGCTGTTGGTCAGGTCAGGACAATTCGGCCAGAAGAGACTTCGCGGCTCGCAGATCAGCCGTCTCAAAGCCTTCGCCGAACCGGCGGTACACCGTCGCCAACGACCGATGCGCCTGAACGATCTCCCCGCGGCCACGCAGAAAACGAGCAAGGCTCATGCTGGCTCGAAGCTCCCACGACAGAGCGTCCTGCTGTTGCGCCCGCTTGATGGATTCAAGGAAACACGGCTCGACCAAAGCTGCGCCGGCGCCTTCCTGCAACAGAATCTCGCCCATGACGCGCAAAAGCTCGGCAACGCACCAAAGCTCMTCTTTTTCCTCGCTCCGCAGGATTGCGGCTTCGACGAGCGCCCGGCCCTCAGCCACTTGTCCCGAGAGTGCTAGCGCTTCGGCTAGGAAGCCGGAAAATCTGACGTTATAGAGAGTGAACAATCTCCCCTGTTGAAGTTMGCCCAGCGCGGTCCGGAGAAGCGGAATTCCGCGGTCGAGAAGGCCCTGCTTGATCAAGAGCGTGCCCTTCCAGCAGCGGCCGAACACCTCCCATGGGCCAAGCGCATTTGTTGCCGCCTGGTCGAGCAAGGTTGTGATCGCAACGTCCGCAGCAGCCAGATCCCCGACATGAACCCAGACGGGACATGCCCAACGTGATAGGGCATCACACAGCGAAATTGCGTGGCCGGTTGCCCGCGCAGCATCAGTTGCATGTTGGACAGCCTCCACTGCCTGATCAGGGAATCCCTGCATCCAGAGGAGTTGAGCCGGCTGTACGCGGGCAGCCACTGATTGTCCGAATCGAAAGCGTACCGAACTGGTTGGGCTGGTTCCGGCGGCGGAGACATCGTKAGCAAGCATGCGATCGGCATGATTGCGAGCGCCCCGACAATCCCCCATCGAAAACAGCGTCATGCTGAGCATCCGATCACCGATGAAGCGATCGAGGCTGCTTTCGGCGAGCGACATGAACCGTTGTGCGAGTTCAAGTGACGTTCCGTACTCACCCATGCCGACCTGACAGAGCCACAAACCCCAGAGGGCCTCTGACTGAGCCTCAACATCGGCGAGGTCTTCGGCCATCTCCAATGCCTTAGCGAATGCGGCCGGCGCCTGCGGCGCGAAGCCAATCTTGAAAGCTTGTGACAGGCCGAGCGCTCGGTAAAGCTGCATGACTTGGCGCGCCTGCGCATCCCGGGCTGCTCCGGGACCGATGCCCGACAATGCGCGCTGAACGCCGTTCAGGCATTCGTCGACCGATGACAGCTGATACCAAAGAGGGATGGCGGCCACGGTTACAGCGAGGCCGACCTCCGGATCGCCCTGGGGCGAATAAGCCCAATCGAGAACCATGCGCACATTGTTGATGTGGCGGCCGTACCGGCTGAGCCACTCATCACCAGGCAGTGTTTCGACTTCGCCATGCGCGTGCTTCAGGACAGCGCACAGATAGTCGGCCACTCCCCGCACGGCGCCACTGAGCTCGCCTCGTTGTGAAAGTTTAGCCAGCGCGTAGGCACGGGTTGTGTCGAGCAACCGGTAGCGTGCGACTTTCCCGTGGGCTTCCGCTGCGACCAGAGACTTGGAGATCAAATTTGCCAGATGATCGCGGATGTCGGTGGCCGGGTCGCCGGCACCGCTCATGATGGCGATCACGGCCTCAAGCGTGAACTCGCCAGCAAACACGGCGAGGCGACGCAGGACCGCCTGCTCCGGCGCCGACAGCGCCTCGTAACTCCAATCGAGTGTAGCAGCGAGCGTCTGGTGCCTCGGGAGAGCAGTACGTCGACCGCCAGTCAACAGTCGGAAGCGGTCGTCGAGGAGTTCTGCGATTCCTCGCGTGCCGAACGCCTCGACACGGCCCGCCGCAAGCTCAATTGCCAAAGCAATCCCATCAAGCTGGCGACAAATGTCAGCGACGACGGGCGCCTCATTGTCGTCGAGCTCGAACCCACTGCCGCGTGACGTCGCGCGATCGACAAACAGCTGGACGGCCGGGAAAGTCAGTGCGTCCGCGGCGGTCAATCCAGCAGACACGGCGGGCATCTCGAGGGGAGCGAGCCGGTAAACGCTTTCGCCCTCAGCCCGCAAAGCCTCTCGGCTGGTGGCGAGGACGTGGAGTCCTGGAGCTTCCTTGAGAAGTGTTTCTGCCAACCGGGCCGATGCATCAAGAACCAGCTCGCAGCTGTCGAAAATCAGCAGCATCCGCCGCTTACGCAGAAGCGCGATCACACCAGGAAGCGGGTCGGAAGCACCGTCGGCAAGACCGAGTGCAGCCGCCAACACGCTTGGCACCAGCTGGGCGTTCGCGAGCGGAGCCAAGTCAAGAAAGCAGACGCCATGCTCATATGACAAAAGGAGTTGTTCAGCGACGGCGAGACAGAGTGTGGTCTTGCCGATGCCGCCCGGTCCCACGACCGTTGTCAGACGGGATCTTTGAAAGCGGCCTCGAACGGCCTTGATCGCCTCGGCACGCCCGATCGGCTGCGTCAGTTGTCGCGGGAGATTGTTTCGGGCGCCTGTTGCCCCAGCCTCACCGGAGACATCGGAGGATGAGATTGGAGCCACGAACCGGTAGCCGCGCCCCGGAACCGCAGCGATATAGCGCGCGCCGGCCTGGTTATCGCCGAGGGTTCGCCGAAGCAGAGCTACCTGAGCCCTGAGGTTCGACTCTTCGACGGTGGCTTTCGGCCAGGCGCGCGCCAGCAATTCATCCTTGGTGACGACCTCCCCGACGCGCTCGGTCAAGGCGATCAGAATCTCAAGGGCTCGGCTTCCGACCTGTAATGGTTCACTATGTTGAAACAGACGGTGTTGATCAGGACGGAGGCAAAACGGACCGAATGTGAGAGTTCCGCCGCGCGGGGGCCTCGCGAGAAATGGTGCCTCGTCCATTCAGCGACATAGCTCCGGCTGCTGTCGAAGTATTCGACTATCTGAGCGGTCAAGCAATATGTAAGCCGAGGTCTCACTCTCCTTTTTGCGGAGGCTATCCGTCTCGTCGAGCGCTGCCCCTCGGAGCACCCAATGCCCTGCAAGATGACTCGAAGCGCCATTTCCGGACATTGGCCCGCCAGCCTGAAGCGGACATTCAAACGAGCGCGCCTTGAGATTGGTCAGGACTGGGTGTTAGATTTCATGGAGCGATTTCTTGACGGAAAAGCGGGATCGAATGGATCTGCACATCAGCATTTCCGGACGGGTCCAGGGAGTTGGCTACCGGCAATGGTTCCGCGGCCGCGCGCTCACGGCTGGCGTAAGCGGTTGGGTGCGTAACTGCGTAGACGGCACCGTGGAAGCAGCGCTTTCCGGTCCAGCCGAAAGTGTCGAGCGATTAGTTCTTGAGGCGGGGCAAGGGCCCCGCGGCGCAGATGTCCAGGATGTTCGTCGCCTAGAAGCAGCACCGCCGCGGTTAGATGGCGGCGGCCAGACCTTCTTCATTGCCGCAACCGATAGCTTTCTACAAAAAGGGCGCGATACTCCTCATTCGCCTTAGCCAGTCGCCCTTGAAGTCCGGAGATTTCGCGAATTCGCCGACCCTGTAAGGCAGGGCCTCGATGCGCCAGAAGCGGACATTGGCCTTCTGCCGGAAGGCGGACCTTGGCGCGCTTCGCCGATCCTTGCCTGCATAGTATTTCGCGAGTTTCAGCGCGCGCGGGCCGCCCTCTGAGAGGCGCCTCATGATACTTCGTAGCTGAGCAAATTCCCTTTCCGTCAACGTTTCCGAAGGCGCCTCAGCTCGCGCCCGCGTGATTGCGGTCAAGCTCCTAATCTGGTCGGATGGTGTCGCGCACGAGAAGTGGCAAAGGCCCGATACGGAGGTCACCCCATGGCAATCGGCGAGGCTCGGCGAGAGCAGATTTTTCCGACACTGTCCGCCCTTCAGATCGCGACGGCGCGTCGCTTCGCGAGCGGTGCACCGCGCCGCTTCGACCCTCGTGACGTCGTCTATGAAATCGGCGCCCGCAACGCCCCCTCCTGGCTGATCCTCGATGGCTCGGCTGACGCGATCCGGCGTAGCGCAGCCGGCCAGTCGTCGGTGGTCACCACCTACGGTCCCGGTCAGTTCACCGGCGAGACCAATCAGCTCTCGGGCCGTCCATCCCTCATGTCGGTCGTGGCGGGTGACACTGGCGCGGTCGCGATACCCTTTGATGCGCCGCATCTCCGTGCGCTTGTCATTGGATCGGCGGATGTCGGTGAAACGATCATGCGCGCCTTTATCCTCCGGCGCGTCATGCTGATCGAGGAGGGGCAGACCGGCGGCGCAGGGTCGATCCTGATCGGACGCCGGGATGATCCCGACATCGTCGGGTTGTCGGGGTTTCTCACCCGCAACGGCTACCCTCACACTGTCATTGCCGCATGCGAGGCAGAGGGTCGCGAACTGGTCGAACGGCTCGGCGTCGCCCCCGAAGATCTGCCGCTGATGATCTGCCCGAACGGCACATTGCTCAGAAGCCCGAGCAATGCGGATGCCGCGTCCTGTCTYGGCATCACACCTGATCTCGATCCGAAGATTGTCCATGACGTGGCGGTCATCGGGGCCGGGCCGGCCGGGCTTGCCACTGCCGTCTATGGCGCATCCGAAGGGTTATCTGTCCTGGTCCTGGACAGCCGCGCCTTTGGCGGCCAGGCGGGCGCATCCGCCCGGATCGAAAACTATCTCGGCTTTCCGACCGGCATCTCCGGACAGGCCCTCGCGGGGAGGGCCTTCAATCAGGCGGCGAAGTTCGGCGCCGAACTCGCCATTCCGCTGACCGTCGAATTGCTCCGCTGTAACGGAGCGGGTGCGGAAGCCCCGTTCACCCTCGAGCTCAGCAACGGTGGCACTGCGCGGTCGCGCACCATCGTGATCGCTTCGGGAGCGCGCTACCGGCAGCCCGACATTCCCAACATCGACGAGCTGGAGGGGGCCGGCGTTTCCTACTGGGCATCGCCCGTCGAGGCGCGACTTTGTGCCGGCGAGGACGTCGTCCTCGTCGGCGGAGGAAACTCCGCGGGCCAGGCGGTTGCCTATCTCGCACCGCAGGTCAGGCATCTGCACCTCGTGGTGCGCCGACCCCTCGAGCAGACCATGTCCCGGTACCTGATCGATCGAATCGCGGCGTTGCCCAATGTCGAGCTGCATGTGGGCAGCGAGATTGCCGATTTGCACGGCGACCGGGCGACAGGCCTGACCGGGACGACGTTTCGGGACAGCCGGACTGGTGCGATCCGGGAGTGCACGTCGCGCCACCTCTTCCTGTTCATCGGTGCCGATCCCAATACGCACTGGCTCGACGGCTGTGTGGCGCTCGACGGAACGGGCTTCGTCCTCACGGGGGAGCGCGCCGGTGACGGCGGGCGGCTGCCGCTCGAAACCAGTTGCCCAGGCATCTTTGCCGTCGGAGACGTGCGTGCCGGCTCGACCAAGCGGGTCGCCGCCGCCGTCGGCGAAGGTGCCGCCGTMATCGCGCAGATCCATTCCGTCCTGACACGGAACGTCGGACCCGCATTGAATGCGGTGCCGCAAGCTTGATGGAACGTGACCTCTACAACACCCCAGGGCCAGCTACGCTGAGGTGCATGCTCCGTTCAGCGGAATCTTGAAAGCCTTCGAGGGGCGGGACTGAAGTGCGCCACATCCAGACATTGGCTCACTGCCCGGAAGCGGACATCAGGATAGCTCGACCGCTTGCCCGGATCCGACCCATCTGAGACGTTGGGGCTGCTCGCTTCAGGGTTAGGTGGTTGTGGTCAGCCTCGCGACCGCTCCGACGATGTGCCGGAGCTGAAGTATTTTCTCCAAGCGCTCAACTTTTTCGAACTCCGGCGGGATCACCTCAGCGTCGTAGCCGGTCGTGAAGCCGAGCCGACAATTCCGAATGGTACGTCGAGATAGCGCCATTGTAAGGCTCCGCAGATTTCCGGGTCCTATTCACGAGCCATTCATAGCATGCAGCCAGTTTCGGCTAGCGCCAGATGCGGATTGGCTCCTGCCCGAAAGCGCACGTGGCCGATAGGGCAACGATACGCACGCTAGCGGGACGCGTCGGATTCCTGATTATCGGCGATCTGAAGAGGCCATATGGACATTTGGAGAGGTTTGTCTGGGAGACATCTAAAGTCGTGGCCGGTTCTTTAGTGTTCGGAGCCAGCATTCGCGGTCACGGCCGCACTGCAGCCCTGACCGGAATATCCAGCGCAACCATCAAACGGCCTCGGTCAGTTATCAAGGTCGTCCACGTCCGCGGAAAAATCAAACCCAACAGKGTTCGTTACGACGTAAGACCGCCCTGACTTCTTGACGTTGCCCCGTAATTTCACGGCTTGGTATCGGCCGTGAGCCTGGGTTGCCTTGTTGTAGTCGTCGAGCGGAAGTGTCACGACGACCTTACGGAGCACTTCGTCGATCGGTGCGTAAATCGTCACGCGCCCGCTAGGCTCCCCATCCTCCCTTTCCAGCCTGACAACAGGTCCTTGGACTAGGTAGTCTTCCAGAGTGTCCGTCGCTCGAAAAAGTCTTGCCGCTTCGGTGATTGCCGGGACGACGTCCTTGCTGATCACGACCCGCGAAAGGACATCGCTTGGCATCGGCCGATTCTGTGCCCATGCTACCGAGACAGCAATCGACGTGGGATCGCCGACTTTGAAAAGGCGGCTCACGGCCTCGCACAGGTTTGCGCTGACGCCATCGGCGACGGCGTCCTGAAATGGCTGGAAGCTTCCGCTGATAGACGCTTCGGCGGCGGCATCCACGGTGAGGCTGACGGATCGTGACAGCGTGCGGGTTACCCGACGCTCGAAGGGGTCCTCCGGAAATAGGTTCGTGTCGCTGTAAGCGTTAAGCTGGGGGGCCACAGGCGAAAGCATGGTCAGAACATAGCTGCCGTGTTCGGTCTGTCCCAGGCGGGCCGTTTCCATGTACTCATTGGCCTGCTGCGGCTTCCGCGCGTGGAAAACCGAACGTGGCTTCACAGCTGCGCACGCGGCCGCGAGAAGGATCTCACGAGCCTCTTCGAACAGGGTTAGTCCCTCGTCGATGCGTATCGAGCCGCCTGCCGCGTCAGAAGACTTCGCGGCGACGCGTACGACATCGAAACCGGAATTCAGCAGGTCTCGGATGATACTCAGCTGGGACCGCTCCTCCGCGACCTCCAGTTCGCGCAGGACGCCGCTCAGGAGCGAGACGTAATCGGATGCCCGCTTGTAGGGTATCACCAGCTCCGCGTCGGGCTTCTGGTCGTTGACCCAGACGGAGAACTTTCCAGCCGTCTCGCTATATCGCGTCCAGCCCTTCGCGCGCAGGTAACCGATAACGCTCAGGGGGCTGAGCGCGGAGATCGCGTCCTTGTCGGTGATGAGCGCCTTCATTGCAGTTCATCCGCGGCGACGACGCCGGACAGATCCTGCCCATTGCTGATCCTCGTCATCATCGACTGCAACGATAGCGGGGAAAAAACGTTCAATCGTGGCAGGTGCACGACCCGCGAGTCCTGGTCTGGAAATTCCGGAAGCCCTTTCAGCGAGACCCAATAGCCGCAATGGCTCAGGGCGAGCTGTTGTTCGCTCTGGGCGAGCCAGTTCGGAAGCGACTTTGGCGTGAGAACCACAACCAAGATCCGAGGTATCGAGACCTGCTCGTCCCGCAGGATGTCATAGGTCTCGATGTCGAGGGCATAGGAGGTGTGCTCCCCTTCGGCTGCGGAACTCAGCAGACTTTTCGCCTGCACGGCGATCATCGGTTTCGTAAACATCGTGCCACGAACCCGGGAGCCTATCAGCCAGTCGATCTTGTCGTTGTCCGGTCGCGGCGAAGAGATCGAGCATCCCGCCACTGCCGCCACGGCCTGAATGTAGGCGCTTGAGAATGCTTCCTGCCGGGCCGTAACGTCATTGTAGGGTCTCAGAATAGAAGCCGATGACACATCTACCCCCGACTGCGCCGACGTTCCTCAGTATGGTCTTTACCTGCGTCAGTCTCCATAAATTCCTAATTTCGGGCGGGCCCATTCCTAAGGCTCTGCGGGCGGGGCATGCTCCCGACACCGGAAGAGAAGCACAGGGCGTGAATTGATGTCGTTCGATATTGCCGAGTTGAAAAATAACAAGCTGTGCTTCGAATGCGTCGGCGAGAGCTTTCTAAAAAGAGAAATGCTGACCCACGGCAAGGTCGCTGAGTGTTCGTATTGCGGCACTCAGCAAGAGAGCTACACGCTCGCGACCATGGCAGAGCGGATCTCCGAAGTGTTCAACGAGCACTACAGGCGCACCTCCGATCAGCCCAATTCCTTCCAGCAGATGATGCAGGCGGATAAGGAGGGGACCTATGAGTGGGAACGGGATGGCGAGGAAGTCATCAATGCCATCGCCAACGCCGCCGAGATCTCCGCCGATGCCGCGCGAGACATCCAAGAGATCCTCGACGACGAGAACGGTGACTACGACGCCTCTATGAGTGGTTTGGAAACCGAATTTGCTGCGGAATCCTACTATGAGGAAAGGAGGTMGACCATCGATGCCTGGCATGGGGAATGGAGCTCATTCGAGCGATCGCTGAAGACGGAGGCGCGCTTCTTCAGTCAGACGGCCACGAAACACCTTGTTTCGGTATTTGGCGACATCGAGACGATGCGAACCAAGAACGACGGCCCCCTGCTTGTCGATGCTGGTCCGGGCACGCCGCTGGAGGCCTTCTACCGGGCCAGAGCGTTCCAATCCGAGGACAAGCTCGTCGAAGCCATGGGCCGGCCAGACAAGCATCTGGGATCGGCCCCTGCGCACCTATCGAGTGCAGGACGGATGAACGCTCGCGGCATATCGGTATTTTACGGCGCGAGCACGGCTCTCGTTGCTCTTGCCGAGGTCCGACCTCCAGTCGGCAGCCAAACCCTGGTCGGGCGGTTCGAGATCATCCGACCTCTGCGCCTGCTCGATCTCACGGCGCTGAGCGATGTCGTGGAGCGCGGAAGCATCTTCGACCCAAGCTTCGGAAGGCGGCTAGAGCGAGCGATGTTCCTCCGGTTCCTGAGCAAGAAAATCACGCGACCAGTGATGCCGGACGATGAGGCTTTTGAGTACCTGCCCACTCAGGCGATCGCCGATTTCCTCGCGACCCAGAAGGAGCCTGCGATCGATGGCATCCTGTTCCCATCGGTGCAGGCGGCAGGCGATGACCTGAATGTCGTGCTCTTCCATAAGGCCGCACGCGTCGAAACCTATGAGGTGCCGAAGGGGACGAGGATCGAAGGCAAGACCTACGAACAGCATGCCGATGGGGAGGACATCGATTATTCCGTGATCGAATGGCTCCCGCCCGAGGAAAGGAAGATGGCCGCTCCGTCACCCGGCTGGCCGGATTTCGCCGCGATACATGGCAACCCTTGGATCGAACCCGACGTGGATAGCAGAGAGCCGGCTCTGCGCGTCGACATGAAATCGCTCAGAGTCCACCACGTGGACAGGGTAAAATACGACACCACCGACTACCGCGTGTCGCGCAATAGCTACCAATGGCGGGATGGCGGATTCTAACGTGACGGACAGCGCGTCGGCGGTGGGAGTAATCTAGATGGGTGGAGCGGCTGCTTCCGCGGTGGCGACCGCAATGACGACGGCTGACTGGGCGTTCGTCGTCTCGATCTTCTCGGCGATCGTCTCGCTGGTCAGCCTGGCATGGACGGTGTGGAGCAAGTGGCTTCACCCCAAGCCAAAGATCCGGATCGGCTTTGCCGTCATGCACATCATCGACGAGAACGGTAAGTCCCCTCCCTTCCTAGAAGCAAACGCGACGAATTTCGGTCCCACAGACACGACGATCACTAACCTCGTCGCCCGGTCACGCGCGGACGGCTGGTGGTACAAACTCGGGCGAGACAGGTGGACTTGGGGCGTGATGGTCACCGCCAACAACATCCCCGATGCAATCCATGCCAGAAGGGCCGCCCATGGCRGCATGCCAGTGACCGGTGGGAGAGAAGTTCTCAACCTACCTGCCGTTCCGGCACGAACACCTCCGTGATGACAACGACGTCGACATCGGCTTCAGCGACATCTTCGGCCGGTATCACTGGGCGCCTAGAAAGAGCCYCAAGACGGTGGTTGGCAGCATTAGAGAAAAGTGGCCCAAGGTGACCGACGGCAAGGGGGAGTAGGGCGATGGAACCGTACACGAAAGGCACCGCCGAGATCCGGCACCGGACGACCGGGGTCGTCTACGAAATCGAGAGCGACGAACTCGAATGGGAGCAGAACGGCGGCGAAGAGCGGGGCATGGGGTCCGAGCTGCGCTATGAGGCCATCGTCGAGCACCCGCATCTAGGGACACTCACTTGGGCTTTGTGGGAATACCCGCTCGGGATCGAGAATAACGACGACACCGATGTCGGCCGGCATGAGGTCATCAAGAACTTCGACTTCGGCCTTGAACATGTGCCGGACGCGGAGGACGAGTATTGGCTCAATGACGATACCCCGCCTGATCCGTTCCGAATCTACCACGATTCTTATCACATGACCGGTGACCTGCTAGCCGACCATGGTGGGCTAGGCGGGGGTCATCTCCTCAACCGGATGATCTTCTCACATCAGATCACGGCGCTCGAAGCTTACCTAGGCGACACCCTGRTCAATGCGACGTTGAACGATCCCGCGGCGATGGGCCGGTTGATGGAGAAGGACACTGAGCTGAATAAGCAGAAGTTCACGCTGGTGCAGATCGCCGAGGAGCCTGATCTTGTCGAGAGACGCGTGCGGACCTACCTCCAAGAGATCCTCTATCACAACCTGGAACGGGTGAACTTCCTCTATTCGACCGCCTTGCAGTTCCAGATCCTGCCGTTGGCGAAGGATAGCGCTGCGCTGATCGCAATGATCAAGCTCCGTCACGACTGCGTTCACCGGAACGGCTTCAACAAGGACGGAACGCAACTTACGATGTTCACAAAGCAGTATGTCCAGGCTGCTGCCGATATGATCCGGGAGTTCGTGGAAAAGATCGAAAAACAGGTGCTGTTGGTCAGTAGGCCACCTCAGCCGAAGGCTGCTAGGCGGGCCAAGTCGACCTTGTTCCCCAACTCTCCTTAGGGCGCCCTCCCGATGCAACATACCGCATGACGCTGCATGAAAAAGTGCCAGCAGTTGCAATAGTGGGACGTAAAAAGCGCGCAGGCGCATCATCTCTCGGCGCACTCGGAAAATGGATTTGAATGCGCCCACAAGCTGACATTCCGAAAGTCGGGTGAAGGGCCACCCGTGGCTGCTCGATCAACAGGCCCAGCAGACTGCCCTGAAGCAGACGTTCCGCATGTCTGCAAAGGGCCATCTTCCCCCGTCTGGCGCTCTGCCGCGAACGTCTCACTTGGGTCGCGAGCGGCCATTTCGCCAATAACCGACATGGGTGGCTAGCTGAAGTTCGCTAGGTCCGCTCCGCAGGACCGGATGTGCCCATATCGGCCCTTGGGATCACCTCTGCCAGCGCCCGAAGGCGGACGTTAGCCGGTTCTCGCGTGGAAAATTTGGAGGGAGCGGCATGTCCATTCAACGGCGAGGTTGGCGACAGCGGCGGCTATAGCACTATTGAACTATAGGTCGCCGTGACGCTCGCGATCTGTTTTGCTTTTGCTTGCCGGAGAACACCGCGTGCCTGCAGTTTGGATACTGGCTGCAGCCGACGAACGAGCGCCCGGTCTTCGTTTTCCTTTCGACCAACTGACCAACTCGGCAGGCCGGGCATCGCTGTAGCGCTTGGCCGTCGATGGTTTCGAAGCGGATCTCCTCACCAGCGGCCTCGCAGAGTTCTTGGATGTAGCGCGAGGGTCGGGCACTGTCGGCCAGCATGAAGACGCCGCGGCTGGCCCGGGTCAAGGCGACGTAAAACAGGCGTCGTTCCTCTGCGTACTCGAAGGTCTCGGGATTGGGAATCACTAGGTTCAGCAGCTCGTCGTCTTCGACACGGCTCGGAACACCATAGTCGCCCTCGCTGATGTCGAGCAGGATAGTGTAGTCCGCTTCGAGACCCTTCGAGCRGTGGAAGGAAAGCGCCGAAACCTCGATATGCGCGAATGCCGGCATACGGCCGGCGAACGGATCGAGATGGTTGTAGCGCCAGAGAACGAGTACTCTAAGCTTCTGGCTTGCCGTGTCGCGCCGCTGCTCCGCGACGATGCTTCCCAGGAACACATCCAGCCGGGATAATATCCGCAGGCAGGCTGCGCCGAAGTCCGGCCTCTTCTTTGCGCCTTCGATCGGGATGACGCGGATCGATTTGGGTATAGCGGGCCGTATAGACCGTACCGACTTCCTGAGTTGCTCTGGGTTCCGTTGAACGAAACGCGCAGCTGTCTCCGCGATTAGCTGGTTGCAGCGGTAAGTTTGCTCGAGCCGACCTTGCCAACTTGTGCCGAAGTTCGGCTCGAATCTTGTGAAGAGGGTCACATCCGAGCCAGMAAAACGGTAGATAGACTGCCAGTCGTCGCCCACGGCAAAGAGTTTGGAGAACGGCTTCTGGTCTCGCAGCGACTTAATGAGTTTAGCCCTGGGTCCAGATATGTCCTGGAATTCGTCCACTAGGATCAGCGAGTACGGACAGGTGTATCGTTTCGTCTCAACCAGCTGCGTCGCGTCGGCGATCATGGAATCGAAATCGATCCGTTCGGCATCCACGAGCTTTTTGGAATAGGCTTGGGTGATTCTGTAAACGACGCCCGAAAATATCCGTGCGCGTTCCTTATCTTGGAGCGACTGCGCAAGCTGCAGCAGCGTATCGAGCGTCAGGTGGCTCGCCCGGATGTGCTTGACGCACGTGCCGATGATCTGGTGGTAGTGCCTGACCACCACTGGCTCCAGCGCCTTCGCAATATCGCTATACTGCTTCGCCACGAGTGGTATCCCGCGACGCTCAAGTTGCTCGCGCATGACATCGAAAATCGTGCCGTCCTTGGCCTGGGCGGATCGCGTCTCGAAAAAGTCGATCTGCCCGACCTGATAGTCCCGGCGCTTTGCCTCGGCGTGGACGACATAGTCCTCGAACGGTGAGGCGCCGTTTGCATCGATCGCGAAATGCTCGTGCACGGTACCGGTCGCCGGATAATAGAAGTCGGGATGAATATGGCGGACGGCGCCTTCCGCGTCCCGCACCTCGACCTGTCGTTCGTATTCGAACGCGACCGAGTTCAACCAGAGCCAGTTGGCGATCGACTGTTCCTGCAATGATTTGACGTAAATTCCGGCCAGCGAGCCGATCGTCGCCTTACCCCTGGTCCGCCGCTCCGTGACGTATCGTTGGTAGTCAACCTCGCTGTCGAACGTTTCCCGGGGGATATCGGCCTTGGGATGCAAGACCAGGAGATCAACCCAAAGTCGCATAAACTCCCCGTCGGAGCTGACTAGTTCAACGATGATTTCCTCAATCGCCTTGGCTTCCMCGGCGGGATGTTCGACCCAGTTGGCAAGCTGGGGCGGCCGCCCGTCGACCTCCTGGATTATGCCGCGGCCCAAAGCGTGGAAGGTCGTCACACGACATTCAAGTTTGTCGGGCTCCACCTTCAATTGCCTGGCGATGCGCTCCCTAAGCTCACCGGCCGCCTTCTTGTTGAAGGCCAAGACCAGTATTTCGTCAGGGCGTACTAACTTCTTCGCGAGCACATACGCTACCTTGCCCACCATTGTGGCGGACTTGCCCGATCCCGCCGACGCAATGAGCAGGTTGTTGTCCTCGAGGCGGATACAGGCCTCACGCTGCTGCCCGGACAACGACCGGCCGTCCAGGTCGTCGAAGAACGCCG
The DNA here is from genome assembly GCF_056396265.1 of Allobosea sp. 05T422_2. Classification (NCBI taxonomy): domain Bacteria; kingdom Pseudomonadati; phylum Pseudomonadota; class Alphaproteobacteria; order Hyphomicrobiales; family Alloboseaceae; genus Allobosea; species Allobosea sp. 05T422_2. Next base: position 24,290 of record NZ_JBFTLD010000017.1, read on the forward strand.
CAAAAGCGGCCAATTCGGCCACGACGAACCGCTCGTTGTAGTGATGGCGCACGTTCGGATCGGTTAGGAAGGAGTGGGAGGCCGGCAAGGCGGCCTCGAGCGTCTGCGCCATCCGCCTGGGATCGAACAGGGGGTGCGAAAACGCCGTTGCCGCCTTTCCTGGCACGCCGGCAATTGCGCTGGCGAGGTCCGAATTCGCCAGATACCGGTGGTTGTCCGTCACGACCGCGCCGAGTCTCGCGTCGATCTCGCGCAGCTGATCAGTCTCGGAACGGATCAGCTCGCCCAGATATTCGTTGACGAACGCCACGAGGTCGGCCGCGAGTTCGTCTGCGGCGTTTCGGCCGAGGCCCGATAAGCGATCCACCTTGGTCCTCGAGCGGATCTCAACGGCGTGCCACAGGGCCCCTTTCGCGGTTTGGACCGACACGAGGTCTAAGCATTCCAACTCGGTCTCGCCGCCGCCCGACACCAGGCAGATACCGGCAGTCGAACGCTGACCGGGTGTCAGTTTCCAGTTCTCGCCGGAGAACAGTCGGGCGAATAGTCCGGGACGATATGTGCGGGCGCGCTTCAGCATGGCTGTCTTAATCGAGAACATGGCGAGCGTGAGCTTAGCAAAGTGCGAGTTGACAGGGCTCGACAGCTGTTTGCCCTCGAGAGCGGAACGTCAACTATTTGCTGAATGCGAACATAGCGGACGGGCAGCTTCCGGCCCTGGCCGGCGCACGCATCAGACTGTCTGAGAGCAGACGTTGTCAGAGTCCGGAATGGGCCATCTTCCCCAATCTGGCGCTCTGCCGCGAACGTCTCGCTTGGGTCGAGAGCCGAACTCTTGTCAGCACACTCGTAGCGTCTGCTTCTTCGGCAATGCGCCAATGTCCGCATCTGGCGCGGGACGGAAGCGCCTTCACGCGCCTTCCAACTCTTGTGGTCCGCGATGGCCACGCGACCGCCGCTTCCGCGCGCTCGGAGCAACGCAGTAGGTCKCCGCCGTGCCGCCGTGCCAAAGCCGATGTGAAGCTCGCGCCGAACGCTGGCCGGAAACCCCGACCGTGGCGATCACAAATCATGAGGAGTACCGTGTGGTGCTCGAACGCATTGGCCAGATCGAGGATCTCAGGAAGATCAGCGATTCCGAACGCCTCGAATTGAGCATGCTGAGAGCTGCAGTCGAGGATTATCAAGCCCTATCCGATTGCAGCTCCAAGCCAACGGCGTCATCTGATCTTGTCTAGCCGCCTCGCTACCTGAGGCGAGACGCCACTAGGCGTGCGGCGGCGCCATCGGCGCGACCGCCGAGTAAGATCTCACGCAAGCGACGGAGATCTCGGTGACGGAACCGGTGACGAACGGGTATCCGACAAAAGTYGTCTACATCGGCGCGCCTATCGTACTGGTGTTAGACCCGCCGATCTGTATGGTTTGCCCCAAAAATTAATGGGGGGATCAAACAAATAATGCCCGAAAAATATAAGGGCTTCGAGCTCAAGGGGAGCACGCTTCGCAAAAAATGCGAGGTTGCGATTAATCTGGGCGACAAGCGGCACCACATCGCCACAGGCGATACAATGGACGACGCCTATATCGCAGCCCGTGCCTGGCTTGATCGGTCCTTTGCTGCTGCAAAGCAGGGCCGACGCGAAACCCACATCGCAACTGCTGAACAGTATGAGACGTACCTTCGCACCCAACTTCTAAAGCGGTACGAGCGCGCGATGCTGGCGGAGAACGCAGCCGGAATCAAAACGGCAGGCGAGCTCGCTCGCGCTGCTGGATGGTCGGATTACGGGACGGCGAATCTCCATTACGGCAAGTTGGGTCGAAAGGTCGGTGAGGCGCTTTYGCTGACCTTCAAGAAAATGGAACATGATGGATCGGATTTTCTGATCAGCGCTCTCGCCAACGAAGTTAGCGGGACTAAGACAGAGCGCGTGAATTGGAAATTTGAGATGCACCCAGAACTTGTGCAGGCACTAAAAACCGTTGGCATTGTCGAGTAGCCGTTGGCGATGGTGATTTCACCCCGCACGCGTCATTGGGGGCCTCGGCGCCTCGGCGCCTCTGGTTCTTCGGCAGCGGCGAGTGGTGTTGATCCGCCCCCGCCGAGAGGTCCGGGTTGAATGTTAGTGGGCGGTTGGCAACGGCAGCCGCGCGCTTCCCGCTATGACGTCGTGAAGACCGCGCTATCTMGCTAGATTGCTCTTTTMGGGTAGAACAGCACCTCCTCACGTCAGCCACAGCGGGGCTTTGATCGCCGGAGGGGCATATTCGAAATAAACCGAGTCTCCTCGGCGGAACCCGTAGTCAGGGACCCCATTAGCTCGCGTGACACGATTCTGGTCGGCAATGAAGCCATTGGGAGTCCGATTTTCGGTGAACTTAGCGGATTGGTGTCGGGTTATTCGTGTGCAAACCGGCATGCGATTGGCCGCACATAATCGACATTTTTCTTAATCCTACAGGCAACAAATAACTGATAAATTTGACGGCCCCTACGCTCGAAATTGCGGAGGCTAGCTTCGGCGCCCAATGGGAAACAAGCCGCGCCGATACACATGTTGGCCCAGCGCAATTCGCTTAGAGACATTGCGGCACTGCATAATCAGAGGATTCTCGCTCCTCAAGGAGTGAATTCCAGGCCAATAGCGTTTCGAACAGTTGGTTCGAAGTTACGCTATTCGGGCGCGCCATTTTTGGCTCCTTCTCAGGAGCACTGCTTACGGTTCGTTTTCAGGGCCATTTGTAAGCTTTCATTCAAGCACGATTCAGCGCTCTGCACTCGGCCGAAGGCCATGGGGTGGTCGATCTTCGCCAACGCGTGTCGTTCTGCCAGCGATCGATCCGGCCGCGTGTCGGTCATGTGCCCGGTCGTCCCATGATTTCGGCGCGGTTCGCGCGATCATGGCCCATTTGACCCCACGCGCCTATCGCGGGGCCTGCTGGGCCGAATCGTCGTGCATCCAGTCTCTCGATCGCCTGCTGAGCATTCCCCGTGAGCAGGGTGGTTGTTGCCGCTCCTTGTCGACCGCAAGGCAGCGCCGCTGCCAAGCGCTGGCGACTGCGCGCCAATTCGAAGCGGCGTGGCTCAGCGTGAGATCCGACGAACGACCGGGCGCAATGGACTGAGCATGATGCGGCACCGTCACTGCTCAGATGCTGCGATCCGTTTTGGGGGCGAAGCCGAAGAGATTGCCACCCGATCGGTCCACGGCAGGGGAACAGCTGCCGTTCAAGGACGTTGCGCAACCAGGAGGACGCGCGATGAAGGCTTCAGTGATGACGCTATTGCTACTCACCGCATTGGCGGCGAGCGCCTGCAACACGACCCAGCAGAGGATCGGCGGTGCCGCTGCCGGAGCGGGAACGGGCGCACTTGTCGGTGGTCCGGTCGGTGCGGTCGTTGGGGGCGCTGCGGGGGCGGTCACGGCTCCCACCGTGGTGCGCGCAACACGGCGTGCGACGCGTTAGCCGTAGGCGCTGAGCGGCCGCTGACTTCGGACCATTTCAGCCTMTTCCACCGCCTCAGGCTCGGCGCGGACGCATATCATCGCTTGCGGGTTGCGGGTGGTTCAGCCGTAACGCCCCTCGAGCCGCCGATCGATMCCTAGTGCCGCGAGCGTGCAGAGCGCGCCCGAGAGCAGATAGACGCCAACCCAGGCGAGCCCGAATTGGCTGGACACGGTCAGCGCCACGAGTGGCGCGAAGCCCGCGCCGAGCAGCCAGGCAAGATCCGAGGTCAGCGCTGCGCCGGTATAGCGGTACTGGGTGCCGAAGCTCGAGGCCACGGCGCCGGCAGTCTGGCCGTAGGAGAGCCCAAGCAGGCCAAAGCCGATGATCACGTAGATCGTCTGCCCGGCCAGGCTGTCGCCGAAGAGCAGGGGGGCGATGATGCTCGACAGGCTGAAGAGCGCGATCATTCCGCCAGAGACAAGGAGCGTGTTGCGGCGGCCGATCTGGTCGGCGATCAAACCGGAGGTGACGATCGCGCCGAAGCCAACCACGGCGCCGGCCGCCTGCACCATCAGGAATTCCGAAACCGAACGTTCGGTGAAGAGGTTGATCCAGCTCACCGGGAAGATGGTGACGAGGTGGAACAGCGCGAAGCTCGCCAGTGGCACGAAGGCGCCGAGGATGAKGGTGCTGCCGCGCGCCCTGACCAGTTCAAGGACCGGCATGGGCATGAGCTCGCGGGTTTCCATGAGCTGGGCGAACTCGTGGGTTGCGACCATCCGCAGCCGCGCGAACAACGCCACGACATTGATCGTCAGCGCGACGAAGAAGGGGTAGCGCCAACCCCAGTCGAGGAAATCTTCCCGCGACAGCGAGCCTTCGAAATAGGCGAACAGCCCGGCGGCAAGGATGAAGCCAAGCGGAGCACCGAGCTGTGGCAGCATGGCGTACCAGCCGCGGCGGCCGGYGGGCGCGTTGAGGGCGAGCAGGGAGGAGAGCCCATCCCAGGCTCCGCCGAGCGCGATGCCCTGCAGGAGCCGGAAGATCGCGAGAATGATGCCGGACCAGATGCCGATCGTGGCATAGCCGGGCAGGAAGGCGATGGCGGCCGTCGCGCCACCGAGGAGGAAGAGCGCAACGGTAAGCTTGGCCGCGCGGCCGTGGCGACGGTCGATCGCCATGAACAGCACTGTGCCGATCGGGCGGGTTATGAAAGCCAGCGCGAAGATCGCGAAGGCATAGAGCGTCGCGGTCAGCCGGTCGGCGAAGGGGAACACCAGCTCGGGAAAGACCAGAACGCAGCCGAGACCGAAGACGAAGAAGTCGAAATATTCGGAAGTCCGGCCGATGATCACGCCGATCGCGATCTCGCCGGGCGAGACATGGTCGCGCCCGTGCTCGTCCGTCAGGTGGCCCGATGTATGGTTCGCTGCCTCAGCGCTCATGACCGGGAACCCCTCGTTATCGGGCGGGTCGGATCGTACGGGCTTGCCCGCACCTCATGCAAATGGATACGGTGGATCGCAGATACCCGTCAAACCTTCGCAATGGGACAGATTGTCTGATGGGTGATGCGAAGGAATGGGCATAGAGAAGGTTGTTCCGGCGGCAGGGAGGTCTCGAGTCTCTTGCGGATCCTTCGATTTCTAACGGTTCTGCCTGTTTTCGCGATGCTCGGCGGCTGCCAGATGGTACTCTTGGCACCGTCCGGCGATGTTGCCGTGCAGCAGCGAAACCTGCTGCTGACCTCCACGGCGCTGATGCTCCTGATCATCGTGCCGGTGATGGCGCTGACGGTGTTCTTCGCCTGGCGCTACCGCGCTTCGGCCAACGCGACCTATGACCCCGACTGGCACCATTCGCTGCCGCTCGAGGTGGTGATCTGGGCGGTTCCGTTGCTGATCATTATCGTCATCGGTGCGATCACCTGGATGGCCACGCATCTGCTCGACCCCTACCGGCCGCTCGGGCGCATCAGCGCGGCGAAGCCGGCTGCCGCTGCGAGGATGAGCGAGAACGCGCCACCGCAAGGGCCGTTGGTCATCCAGGTGGTGGCGCTCGACTGGAAGTGGCTGTTCCTCTACCCGGAGCAGGGCATCGCCTCGCTCAATGAGGTCGTGGCGCCGGTCGACCAGCCGATCGAATTCCGGATCACGTCCTCCACCGTCATGAATTCCCTCTTCATTCCGGCGCTGGCGGGGCAGATCTACGCCATGCCGGGCATGCAGACGAAACTCAACGCCGTGATCAATCATCCCGGCGATTTCGAGGGCTTCTCGGCCAATTACAGCGKCGCCGGCTTCTCCGACATGCGCTTCCGTTTCCGCGGCGTCGACCGCCRGGGCTTCGAGGCCTGGACCCGAGCCGCGCGCGAAAAGGGCGGGCCACTCGGACGCGAGGAATATCTGGTGCTGGAACGCCCAAGCGAGCGCGAGTCGACGCGGCAGTTCCGCGATGTCGCACCGGACCTGTTCCAGGCGGTCCTCAACATGTGCGTCGATCGCGCCAAGATGTGCACGCGCGACATGATGGCGATGGATGCCAAGGGCGGCGGCGGCAGGGAGGGGATCTCGACCGTGATGGCGCTCGAATACGACAAGAGCGTGCGCCGGGGCGGGCAGCCGATGCCGCCGCGCCCCTTCGTCACGGCGATCTGCACACCCGCCGACGTCTACGGTACCGCGGGCGTCACCGCCCGCGTTGCCAACTGAACCGCGTCCGAGATGGTCGCCGCTAGCGAGACGAGGGATCCATGACCTCCTATCCCGAATGGTGGAAGCTGGTGTTCGGCCGTTTCACCTTCGAAGCGCTGCCGCTGCACGAGCCGATCCTGGTGGCGACCTTTGCTGTCGTGGTGCTCGGCGGCCTTGCGCTCCTCGTGCTGATCACGCGGATGAAGGCCTGGGGCTATCTCTGGAACGAGTGGTTCACCAGCGTCGACCACAAGAAGATCGGGATCATGTACATGATCCTGGGGGTCATCATGCTGCTGCGCGGCTTCGCCGACGCGCTGATGATGCGGGGCCAGCAGGCGATCGCTTTTGCCGGCAGCGAGGGCTACCTGCCGCCGCACCATTACGACCAGATCTTCACCGCCCATGGCGTCATCATGATCTTCTTCGTGGCGATGCCCTTCGTCACGGGGCTGATGAACTTCGTCGTGCCGTTGCAGATCGGCGCGCGGGATGTCGCCTTCCCATTCCTCAACAATTTCAGCTTCTGGATGACGGTGGGCGGCGCCGTGGTGGTGATGGCCTCGCTCTTCATCGGCGAATTCGCCAAGACGGGCTGGCTTGCCTACCCGCCCCTCTCAGGTGCCGCCTACTCACCCGGGGTGGGCGTGGACTACTATCTCTGGGCGCTGCAGATCGCGGGCGTGGGCACAACGCTCTCCGGCGTCAACCTGGTGGCGACCATCATCAAGATGCGCGCGCCCGGCATGGACATGATGAAGATGCCCGTCTTCACCTGGACGTCGCTGTGCACCAATGTCCTGATCGTCGCGACCTTCCCGATCCTGGCGGCGACGCTCGCGCTGCTGACGCTCGATCGCTATGTCGGCACCAACTTCTTCACGAACGATCTCGGCGGCAACCCGATGATGTACGTGAACCTGATCTGGATCTGGGGGCACCCCGAGGTCTACATCCTGATCCTGCCGGCCTTCGGCATCTTCTCGGAGGTGGCCTCGACCTTCTGCGGCAAGCGGCTCTTCGGCTATGCCTCGATGGTCTATGCGACGGTGGTGATCACCATCCTGTCCTACCTCGTCTGGCTGCACCATTTCTTCACGATGGGCTCGGGCGCCAGCGTCAATTCCTTCTTCGGCATCACGACGATGATCATCTCGATCCCGACGGGCGCGAAGATCTTCAACTGGCTGTTCACGATGTATCGCGGCCGCATCCGCTTCGAGCTGCCGATGATGTGGCTCATCGCCTTCATGCTGACCTTTGTCATCGGCGGCATGACCGGCGTCATGCTGGCGGTGCCGCCGGCCGATTTCGTGCTGCACAACAGCCTGTTCCTGGTTGCGCATTTCCATAACGTCATCATCGGCGGCGTCGTCTTCGGCATCTTCGCCGGCATCGCCTACTGGTTTCCGAAGGCCTTCGGCTTCAAGCTCGATCCGTTCTGGGGCAAGCTCTCCTTCTGGTTCTGGGTCGTCGGCTTCTACGTCGCCTTCATGCCGCTCTATGTGCTCGGCCTGATGGGCGTGACCCGCCGCTTGAATCGCTTCGAGGACCCCTCGTTGCAGATCTGGTTCGTGATCKCGGCMWTCGGCGCSGTGCTGATCCTGTTCGGCATCCTTTGCTTCCTCATCCAGATCGCGGTCAGCATCATCCGTCGCGATGCCTTGCGCGACACGACCGGCGACCCCTGGGACGGGCGCACGCTGGAATGGTCGACGTCCTCGCCTCCGCCGGATTACAATTTCGCCTTAACCCCTGTGATCCACGACCATGACTCGTGGTCCGACATGAAGAAGCGCGGCTATCAGCGCCCGCTCGCTGGCTTCCGGCCGATTCATATGCCGAGGAATACCGGGGCCGGTGTCATCATCGCGGGCTTCGCGACGCTCTGCGGCTTCGCGCTGATCTGGCACGTCTGGTGGCTGGCAGCGCTGACTTTCGTGGGCGCCGTGGCGAGTGTGATCACGCACAGCTTCAATTACGACCGCGACTTCCACATCCCGGCAGAGACCGTACTGCGCGAAGAGGATTCGCGCAGCAAGCTGCTGGCCCGGGCCTGAGGAATGATGATGGCGAAGGCGGCAGCACAGGTCCCGGTCCGAAACGGCGCCCCGACGTTCTACGTCACGGAAGAGGAGCACGAGCACTCCGGCGGCTCCACCATGCTCGGCTTCTGGATCTACCTGATGAGCGATTGCCTCGTCTTCGCGGTGCTGTTCGCGACGTTCGGGGTGCTGGGGCGCAACTACGCGGCGGGGCCGTCCGGCGCCGACCTGTTCGATCTCAGGCTGGTGGCGGTCAATACCGGCCTGCTGCTGGTCTCCTCGATCACCTATGGCTTCGCCATGCTGGCGATGGAAAAGGGCCGGCAGGCCGCAATGCAGAGCTGGCTCGTCGTGACCGGCCTGTTTGGCCTCGGCTTCCTCGCGGTCGAGCTTTACGAGTTCGCCCACCTGATCCACGAGGGCGCGACGCCGATGCGCAGCGCGTTCCTCTCTTCCTTCTTCACGCTGGTCGGTACGCACGGGCTGCATGTCACTTTCGGCCTGATCTGGCTGGTCGTGCTGATGAGGCAGGTCGCAAGACACGGACTGATCGAGGCCAATTGCCGCCGGCTGATGTGCCTGAGCATGTTCTGGCACTTCCTCGACATCGTCTGGATCGGCGTCTTCACCTTCGTCTACCTGATGGGCGTGCTGAAATGAGCGGAAGCCAGAATCACGCCGAGCCGCATGGCGAGCACGGGGACGCCCATGGCGCTCCCCATGGCAGCCTGCGCGGCTACATCACCGGCTTCGTGCTTTCGGTCATCCTGACCGCGATCCCGTTCTGGCTCGTCATGAATGACGTGCTCGGTCACGCGACTTTGACCGCGCTCGTGATCATGGGTTTCGCGGCGGTGCAGATCGTCGTCCACATGGTCTATTTTCTTCACATGAACGGCCGCTCCGAAGGCGGCTGGTCGATGATGGCGCTGATCTTCACCATCATCATCGTGGTGATCGTGCTCTCGGGCTCGCTGTGGGTCATGTACCACCTCAACGCCAACATGATGCCGAGCGACATGCACAGGATGTGAGGCTGGCGTCGTGACGTTCCCGGACGCGGGGCAGGGGCGCCKACCGCGCACGGCCCATGTCGTTTTTGTCGCCGCAGCCTGCGTGCTTGCGCTCATCTTCGCAGGGCTCGGCATCTGGCAGATGCAGCGGCGGGCCTGGAAGCTCGACCTCATCGTCCGTGTCGAGGCACGCATCCACGCGCCGCCAGCGGCCGCGCCCGGGCCGGCGGAATGGGGCAGGATCAACGCCGCCACCGACGAATATCGCCGCGTTGCATTGCAGGGGCGCTATCTCCCCGGGCCGGAAACGCTGACGATGGCGGTGACGGAGCGCGGCCCCGGCTTCTGGGTGCTGGCGGCGTTTCGAACGGATGCCGGCTTTACCGTTCTCGTCAATCGCGGCTTCCTGCCGGAGGGGCGGCGTGGGCCGGACGAACGCCGCAAGGTTGCCGGCGAAGCGGCGAGTCCCATCGGGTTGCTGCGGCTGAGCGAGCCGGGTGGCGGCTTCCTGCGTGCGAATGATCCCGCCGCCGGGCGCTGGTATTCCCGCGATGTCGTGCAGATCGCGCAGGCACAGGGCGTCGGAGAGGTCGCACCCTATTTCGTCGATGCCGACGCTGTCTCCGAGCCTGGCCCGCTGCCGCAGGGCGGGATGACACAGGTCAGCTTCCGCAACACGCATCTTGTCTACGCGCTGACCTGGTTCTGCCTTGCATTGATGAGCGCGGGGGCGGCGGCCTATGTGATCCGGGGCAAGGCCGACGAGCCGCCGTCAGCATAAATGCAGCGAACCCGCGGCTTCCGAGGTTCACCAAGCCTCATCGTCCTTGCCAGGTCGGCGCGCGCTTGGTGAGGAAGGCCTCGATACCCTCTCGGAAATCGGCGCTCATATAGCACATCAGGATGAGGTCGCTTTCCCTTGTGCGGTCGGATCTGGTGATCCGTCGCATCGCTTCCTTGGTCGCGCGCAGGGTCAGCGGTGCATGGCCAGCAATGGTCGTGGCCAATTCCTTTGCCCGCTCCATCAGCGCGGCATGGTCGGAGACGAGTTCAGTGTAGAGACCGATCCGGTGGCCCTCGTCGGCATCCATCAGCCGCGCGGTAAAGACGATGTCCTTGACCCGCGCCGGTCCGAGCAGGGTGGCGAGCCGCGCATAATTGTTCATGGACAGGCAATTGCCGAGCGTGCGCGCAACCGGGAAGCCGAAGCGGGMGTTGCGCGTCGCAATCCGGAGATCGCAGGCGCAAGCGATGCCGGCGCCTCCGCCCGTTGCCGCTCCCGAGATCGCCGCGATGGTCGGAACCTGGCAACTTTCGATCTTCTGCAATGCACCGTCGATGCGTGCCTCATAGGTCAGCGCATCCTCCGGCTTGTCGAAGGCGCGGAACTGCGAGATGTCCGTTCCGGCGGCGAAGGCTTTCTCTCCCGCCCCGGTCAGAACCAGAACCTTGGGTGARCCATGGCCCTTGAGATCGGAGCAGATCTCGGCGACACGGTCATACATCGCAAATGTCAGCGCGTTGCGCGCCTGCGGCCGGTTGAGCGTAATCCAGCCGATCCCGCTGTCGACCTCATAGCAGATCTCGTCACTCATCGATTCCTGCTCTCCTTCCTGCAGCCGGCATCAGGGGAACCGCTGTCGCCGGCGCCCGGCTGGAGCGCGGCGTCGGACCGGCGTGCGCCRGAACCTGTGTCGGACATCGTTTCAAGCTCAGTCCCTCAGGGCCTGGACCACGAAGGAGAAGCCGCCGAGCGCAACGACGCCGTCGAGCAGCAGCGTGTGGACCTTGAGCGGTATGCGGGCGAGCAGTGCTCTGGCGAGCCAAGCGCCCGGAAACATGCAAAGCCCGATCACCGCACCGAGCCAGACCTGCGCGCTGGTCAGGACTGCTGCCTGCCCGAAGACCAGTGTCTTGGTGAGATGCATGGTGAGACCGACGATCGCATCGGTCGCGACCAGCGCTGCACCGCCAAGCCCGGCGCCGAGCAGGATCGGGATCATCAGCAATCCGCCGCCGATCGTCGTGCCCGAGAGAAAGCCGAAGAATGCTGACGCGACGAGAACGCCGGTCGGCCCGATCTCGAAGCGCCGGCCGGCGAACAGGCGCTTGAGCACCACGATCGCGATCAGGAAGATCCCGAGCACCAGCCCGATCGCCGCCTCGTCGAGTCGGGTATAGAGCACCGCTCCGGCAAGGCAGCCGGGGATCGCCGCCGACAGGATGCGCCTCGTGACGGGCCAGTCGATCAGTGTCCGGAAGGCGCCGACGCGCGCGACATGACTGAGCAGCATCGCAACGCTGATCGTCTGCACCACGGAGGCGACGCCGATGATCGGGGCCAGCACCAGCGACAGCACGATCGCGCCGCCCGAGCCGGTGAGCGCACTCAGCAGCGATCCGACCAGGGCGGCTGTGCCGACGGCGAGCGCCGTCACAACCTGCACGGCCGATCCGAGCAAGGCCGGGTCGGCCACGAGGCTCATGGCAGATAGGCTCCGCCATTCACATGCATGGTCTGGCCGGTGAGATAGCGCCCGTTCGGCCCGGCAAGATAGCGCACCATCGCCGCGACCTCCTGCGGCCGGCCGCGGCGTCCGACCAAGGTGGTGCGGTGTTTGTGATGGTCCGGCTCGGCGGCGGAGTGGCCGCCGCGCACCGTATCGATCAGGCCGGGGGAGACGAGGTTGACGGTGATCCCGCGCTCGGCCAGCTCCTGCGCCAGCGCTTTGGTGAGACCGTCGAGTCCGGCCTTGGCGGTGACGACATGGGCGCGTTGCTTCGCGCCGGTATAGGCTGTCAGTCCGCCGATGTTGATGACGGCGCCTGCGCCGCTCGCGGTCAGCGCGTCCAGCGCCGCCTGCGAGCACAGGAACGGGCCGTCGAGCGTGACGCCCAGCACCTGATGCCATTGCGCCAAGGTCATCGCATCGAAGGCCACTTCGCCACGGATCGCGGCATTGTTGACGAGGATGTCGATCCGGCCGAAGCGCTTGAGCGTGGCCTCGACGGCGGCGCGGACCGAGCCAGGGTTGGTGACATCGGCCAACTGCCAGGCGGCACGACCACCCTCGGCCTCGACTGCGGCGACCATTTCGCCAAGCCCTGTCTCGTCCGAGAGCGCCACGCCCATCACCGCTGCCCCACCGGCGGCGAGTTCGAGCGCGATGGCGCGCCCGATATTGCGGGCTGCTCCCGTGACCAGCGCAACCTTGCCGTCGAGTTCAGTCATCGCTCAGCCCCGTGCCGCCGAGAGGTCGACGCTGCCGCCGGCGCCGAGCGTGTCGAGCGCGGCGGCCATCTGCTCAGAGCGCTCGCGCGCCCAGCTCCCGAAGGCGGCGTTGTCGTGGAATTTCTGCAGGATATCGCCTGCGGAAAGAGGTTCATGCGCCCCGCCGCGCATGTGCGGCTGACGCAGCTCGCGTAGCGAGCCATCCGTGAGGGTAGCCCTGATATGGCCGCTGAAATTGCGCGGATACGCGTCTTCTGGATTGACGACATAGGACACCTTGGCGGCCAGCGCCCGCACGCTCGCCTCCGCCACGCGCTCCTCGGTGAATTGCCCAAGCCCGGCGCCGCCATCGATGAAACCGACGGCGACGCAATAGGGCGTCGAGAATTTTGCCGCATAGGCGTTGGGCGGCGCCTGTTTCAGCGCCAGTGGTTCCCAGAGCCGGTGCACCGTGCCTTCGCCGACCTCGCATTCGAGGCTGACGATGTCCTGCGCCTTGATACCCTGCTGCGCCAGTGCGATGGCGCAGTCGACGAAGGGCTGGGTCATCGTTCCGCAGGCATAGGGCTTGAAGGCGAGTGTCTCGAGCACCCAGCTCTCGCCCAACCCGTCGAGCAGCGGCGTGAAATCCGGTGCCTTCGACGGAGCGAAGGCGCGGTAGAAACCGTGATGGCCCTCGATCACGGTTGCGGGTCCGAGGAAGCCGGCCTCGGCCAGCAGGGCGGCCCGGATGCCGGCCTGCGCTGCCGCACCGGCATGGAGCCGCTTGGTCCAGCTGCCGTCGGCGAGATATTCGATGATGCCGGAGGCCAGGCTGCCGGCGACGCCGATGGCATGCGCGATCAGCTTCGGGGGCAGGCCGAGGGCGCTCGCCACCGCGGCGGCAGCTGCGGGAGCGCCGATCACCGCGGTCGGGTGAAAACAGGCCTTGTGAATCGCTTGCGGCGTCACCAGGCTCATTCGGCACATCAGCTCGGTGCCGACTGCAACACCGCGCAGCACGGCTTCGCCCGACAACCCGCGATGCTCCGCCGCCGCCAGCACGGCCGGCACGATCACGGCGCCGGCGTGGATCGGCCCGCCCTCGAATGTATCGTCAAAATCCTCGCCATGCGCCGCGGTGCCGTTGACCAGCGCGGCGTCATAGGGGCCCAGGCCCGATGCATGGCCGATCGCGGTTGCCTTGCCCGACGACGCGGTCGAGGCCAGGGCGGCGCGGACATAGTCGGTGCCACGCGCCGCGACGCAAAGCCCGGCGACGTCGAGCAGCAGCAGGCGGACGGTCTCCCGCGCCTTGGGGCTCACCCTCGCATGGGCGGCGAAGCTGGCGAGCCGCAGCGCGACCGGCTCATCGGCGATCGAAGTCTGGTGGTTCACGCGTGCGCATCCTTGAGCTTGGCATTGCGCGCGTCACGGAATTCGCGGACGAGCGAGAGGGTGACGAAGACGGTCGATGCCAGCAGCAGGCCGACCGCGATCGGGTCTTCGAGGAAGATCGAATGGTCACCGCCGGAGAGCAGCAGCGAGCGGCGATAGCTCGACTCGACCATGTGACCGAGCACGACGCCGAGGATCAGCGGCAGGAACGGATACCCGGCGCGGCGCATCAGGTAGCCGACGAGGCCCATGCCGAGCGCGATGCCGAGATCGGCAAGCGAGGTGTTGAGCGTGTAGATGCCCGACAGGATCAAGGCGAGGATGAAGCCGGCGAGATAGGCGCGGGGCCGGTTCACCAGCCAGACGCAGACGGGCAGCAGCAGGATGCCGACGACGATCTGTGCCAGGGTCGCGATGAACGAACCGAGATAGAGCCCGACCACGACATCGGCATTCTGCTCGAACAGGCGTGGCCCGGGCAGCAGCCCGTGGATCAGCAGGCCGCCGAGCAGCACCGCAGTCGAGTTCGAGCTCGGAATGCCGAAAGAGAGAAGCGGGATCAACGCGGTGCTGGCCACCGTGTTGTTGGCGGTCTCGGGCGCAGCGACGCCCTCCTCCGATCCCTTGCCGAATTTCTCCGGCTCCTTCGACCAGCGCCTGGCCTCGTTAYAGGACAGGAAGGCCGCAATCGAACCGCCGCCACCCGGGGTCAGCCCCTCGAATGTGCCGAGCAGGCAGCCGATGAACTGCGAGCGCTTGAGCCTGTTCATCATGCTCAAGCTGGGCAGGCGGACCTTGACCTGTTCACGCAGGCCGCCAATGTCGCGCGAGCCGGACTGCATCATCAACTCGCTGACCGCGAAGATGCCGATCATGATCAGGACGGGTTCGACGCCTCCGAGCAGCTCCGGGCTACCGAAGGTGAAGCGCGTCACGCCCGAGATCGGGTCGGTGCCGATGGTCGAGATCATCAGCCCGACGACTGCCGCGGCGAGACCCTTGAGCAGCGAGCCGTTGGTCATGGAGGCGATGACGCTGAGGCCGAGAATGCCGAGCGCGAAATAGGAGGTTGGCCTGAAGGCGAGTGCGACCCAGGAGAGCGGCTCGGTCAGCATGATCAGCATGACCAGGCCGAACAGGCTGCCGATGACGCCCGACCAGAGCGAGATGCCCAGCGCCTCGCCGGCCCGGCCCTGCTTCTTCATCTCGTAGCCGTCGATCACGGTCGCGGCGGCCGAGTTGGTGCCGGGTGTGCGGATCAGGATGGCCGKGATCGAGCCGCCATATTCGGCGCCGATATAGGTGCAGGCCAGCATCACGATCGCCTGCACCGGCGCCATGCCGTAGGTGAAGGGCAGCAGCAGGGCCATGGTGATCGAGGCCGAGATACCGGGCAGCGATCCGCCGATGATGCCCCAGATGAGGCCGACGATCGAGAACAGGATGATCGGCGAGCCGAACAGGAGGTCGAATGCGATTCCGAGCGAATGCATCATCGTCCCCTTAGAAGAACCAGCCGGAGGGCTGATGCACGCCGAGCAGCTTGACGAAGATCGCCCAGTAGCCGACGGCCCCGCCCATCGCGATCAGCGCGGTTTTCCAGTTCGCCGCCGCGCCCTCGAAGAGAGCGATCGCGCCGATCAGGAGGGCAATGGCGAGCAGGTAGCCGATGATCGGCACGAGCACGACATAGGCCGCACCGAAGCCGAGGAAACCGAGCGCGCGCGGCAGCGGCGCGATCGGGTCGTCATCACCGGGTTGAGTGACTATCGCGGCTGGCTTCGGCGCCCGCGCCAGCGCGCCCTCGATGATGGCGCGGGCCACCAGGACCGCGCCGAACCCGGCCAGGGCGAAGGCGAGGATACGCGGCAATCCGCCCGCGCCGACATCGTCGGCGAGCGAACTCTCCGCGATGTCGCTGATGCCGAGGTAGTACAGGATCGCGATGGCGAGCACGATGAGCCCGCCTGCCAGATCCTTCTGAGCTGTTCGCCCGCTCATGCTACGGTCTTTCCCGACGGGTTGCGCACATGGTCGCTGGAGCGCGGCGTCACTTCAGGACGCCGTTCTCCCTCAGGAAGGCTTCGGTGACGGTGCCGAAGTTCTGGACGAAGCCCTGGTACTGGTCGTGGGGTATGAAGTTCGCGACCAGGCTCTCGGTTCTGTAGACCTTCTGATACTCGGGATCGGCCAGGATCTTCGGCACGACCTCGTCCCAGATCTTGGTGATCGCCGGCGGCAGCCCTTTGGGGCCGGCAAGGCCACGGAATTTGTCGAGCGCGATCGCGTAGCCGGATTCCTTCACCGTCGGGACGTTGGGGAAGGCTTCCATACGCTTKGCATCGAAGGTCGCGAGCAGCCGGATCTTGCCGGCCTCGAGTTGCGGACGAATCTCCGGGATCTCGCCGATGCCGATATCGAGCGTGCCGTTGAGCACGTTGATCATCAGGTCGCCGCCACCCTCATGCGAGACCACGGCGGGGGACACGCCTGCCGCCTTCTTGAGCTGCTCGGCCGCCTGGCGCTCCAGCGAGGCCGGATTGGCCGCGCCCCAACGCCCACGCGAGCTCTGCGCCTTGTCGATCACGTCCTTGAGGGTTTTGTAGGGGCCGTCGGCGCGGGTGTAGATCACCTCCGAGTCGGTGAAGAAGTTCGCCAGCGGCTCGACGTCCTTGTAGCCGTGCTGTGTCTTCGAGAGCAGCGAGGTGTAGATGTAGGTCGGCGTCGTCGCGTAGAAGACGCTGCCATCGGCGGGCGCCGTCGCCAGCCGCGAGACGGCGCGGGCTCCGCTGCCACCCTGCACGTTCTCGATGATGAAGGTCGCCTTGATGTATTTCGGCAGGTGCTTGGCCATCTCGCGCAAGAAGACGTCGCTGCCGCCCCCCGGACTCGAATGGGTGACGAGCGTGACCACCTTATGCGGGTAATCGACCGGCGCTTGCGCGGCGGCGCCGCCTGCCGACCAGGCCGAGAGGCTGGTGGCGACGG
Source organism: Allobosea sp. 05T422_2 (assembly GCF_056396265.1). Taxonomy (NCBI): domain Bacteria; kingdom Pseudomonadati; phylum Pseudomonadota; class Alphaproteobacteria; order Hyphomicrobiales; family Alloboseaceae; genus Allobosea; species Allobosea sp. 05T422_2. Next base: position 41,091 of record NZ_JBFTLD010000017.1, read on the forward strand.
CTGTGGCGATGGCCAGATGTCGCATGGTTTCTCTCCCTGAGATCGATGAATGGGCCTCCCTGCTTCGGAGAGGCCTCGTTCGATTGGCGCGGCGGCGCGGCTTCTCCGCGCCAGGCCGTCTTACTGCGCGGCGTTGCGCAGCGGCCGGACTGCCGGCGTGGTGTCGAAGACGAGCTGCTCGACGAGCATCTCGATCCGCGGYAGGGCGTCGACGCCCCAGGCCAGATCGAGCAGCCTGTCCTGGGCGGCGTCGGTGATCGCGCCCTCGGCACACATCCGGAACTTGGCTTCGAGATCGGCGTCGCTGATCGGGTTGTCCGGGCCGCCGCGATAGCGCTCGTCGGCCCATTGCACGAGGGTCCGGCCGTCCTTGGTCTCGACCTCGATGCGCGAGCGGATCTTGTCATAGCCGCGCGCATCGATTTCGGGGTCGTTGAGGATTTCGGTGCGCTTCTGCATGTCCTGCATCGCCGGCGAGGCCACGAACGCGTCGTTGAACTCGTGATGGCTGGCGCGGCGACAGAGCGCGATCATCGAGAGCAGCGCGGGCATCGAGAACTTGGCCTGGAGGTGGTTCTGCGCCAGCGGATAGCGGATCGGCTCGAGGATGTTCCTGCCGGCAAAGAAGCGGATGCGCTCGACCTGCTCGGGTTTGAGGTCATGCGCGAGCACCAACGCCAGCATCGCGTCCATCGATTGGTGGGTCAGGATGCCGGACGGGTAGGGCTTGATGCTGATGCCGGGCTCAGCGATCGTCAGCGTCTCGCCGAAGCCCTGCGGCAGCTTCTCTTCCGAAAGTCCCTCGCCCATCACCTGGAAGAAGCCCCAGGTGCCGTCGAGGGCCGCCGGGTCGGCGGTGAAGCCGCGTGCCGCGAGAAGGGCCGCGGTGACGCCGTTTTCCGAAGCGCGACCGACATGAAGCGGCTTGGTCATCGTGCCGAAATTGCAGCGGATGCCGGCAGCGAAACTCGCTGCGATGCCGAGGGCATGCGCCACCTCAGCGCCCTTGAGACCGAGCAGCTTCGCGGCGGCGGCGGCGGCGCCGAAGGTGCCGACCGTGCCGCTGCTGTGATGGCCACGACGATAATGGCGCGGCGTCATCCATTCCGAGATCTTGCATTCGACCTCGAACCCCGTCTGGAAGGCGAGCATGAGGCGCTTGCCGTCAACGCCGCCAAGGCGTTGCGCCAGCACAAGCGCGGCGGTCAGCGGCGGCACCGAGGGGTGGGTCAGCAGGCCGTAGACATGGCGCGGGTCGTTCGAAACCTGGGTGTCGTCCCAGTCGTGAGCATGGCCGGCAGTGCCGAGCACGCGCGCCGCCAGCGCCGCGGGAACGCGGGTATGGCCATGGCCGATCAGCAGCGCCTCGGCCTTGCCGCCGGTTTCCGCCGCATCGGCCGCCAGCATGCGCACCGAGTCCTCAAGTCCACCGGCCAGGTAGAGGCCAAGCGTATCGATGATGCAGCGCCGGCCGATCCGCAGCGCCTCAGCTGGCAGGCCGTCGTAGCTCGCCCTCTCGATGAACGCGACAGCGGAGGCAGTAACGTGGTTGAGCTCGGTCATGGCGTATCCGGCTTTCTCTTGAACGAAGATCGTCAGCTGGTCAGACGCGTGGGCTGCGCCTCGGTCTTCCGGTAGGCGGCGAGCAGGCGCGCCTTGGCGCGGGCGACATGGTCGGAATGGGCGCGCTGGGCACGCTCGGGATCGCGGGCGGCGATCGCCTCGACCATCTCGCGATGCTCCKAGTTGGAAACCTCCAGGCCGCCGCCCTGCACCAGGCTGCGGGCACGAAACAGGTGCAGCTTCTTGACCAGCCCGCGATATTGTGCGGCGAGCGTGCCATTGCCGCAGGCATCGATGATGAATTCGTGGAAGGCGAGGTTGAGCGGGTAGTAGCGGTCGAAGTCGCGGTGGCGCGCGGCTGCTTCCATCTGCTCGAGATAATCCCTCAACCGCGCCACCTCCGCCTCGCTGACCCGCTCGGCCAGGAGCTTGCCGGCAAGACCGAACAGCACCGTGCGCACGTCGTAGATCTCGATGGCCTCCTCGACCGCCGGCTGGCGGATGAAGACGCCGCGATTGGGGATCAGCTCGACCAGGCCGAGCCCTTCAAGGGCCCGCAGCGCCTCACGCACCGGGCCGCGGCTGGTGCCGAAGCGGATCGCCAGATGGTTTTCGTTGACCCGCTTCCCCGGCGGAATCTCGCCGGCAAGGATCGCCCTCTCGATTTCGCGTTCGAGCACGCCCGAAAGCGAGCGGGTCCTCAGAATGGTCAGGGCATCGTCTGGAATGGTCATAGGTTCTGATATCAGCGTCTACAGAAAACTGTCAACAGTTTGCAATTCTCGAGTTACCATGCTCTCATGAGGTGGTCGCGCGTCCCGGGGAGGGAACAGATCGGCGCAGATCCACGCCTCCCGAGACCGATATCGGGACTTGGGCTTAAGGCTTGGATCTGCCGCCTGCCGCCTAGGCGCGGAGATCCGGTCGGCCCACTGCACAACCGTTCAAGTGCAGCTCAGGGTTGATCGTAGAATGCTTATTGTTGACAATCCTGAGGATTGGCCCTTAGCTCGTATCAAAATTGGGATAGCGGAGCAGGCGTACCCGCTCGCCGCCGATCCAGAAAAACGAAGCCCGGACCCCGGATGTCCAGGCGATATCGCGTCTGGGAGGATGCATTGGCGTTTCTGGAACTTGCCGATCTGACGATGCGGTACGGCGCGATGACGGTCGTCGATCGCGTCGATCTGAATGTCGAGAAGGGCAATCTCGTCTGCCTGCTCGGGCCGTCGGGTTGCGGCAAGACGACCACCTTGCGCCTCATCGCCGGCTTCATCACGCCCAAGGGTGGCGAGATCCATGTCGGCGGGCGCACGATCTCGTCGGCCGGCTGGAGCGAACCGCCGGAGCGGCGGGGCATGTCGATGATCTTCCAGAGCTACGCGCTCTGGCCGCACATGACCGTTCGCGAGAATATCGGCTATGGGCTGTCCCTCCGGAAGATGCAGGCGGCCGAGATCGCGCGGCTCGTCGACAAGATCCTCGACGTCACGCGGTTGAAGCCGCTGGCCGAGCGCTATCCGGGAGAGCTGTCCGGAGGGCAGCAGCAACGCGTTTCGCTGGCACGCGCGCTCGTCGTCGAGCCCGAGATCCTGCTGCTCGACGAGCCGCTCTCCAATCTCGACGCCAACCTGCGCGAGGAGATGCGCTTCGAGATCCGCCGGCTCCACGACGCCTATCGCTACACCACCGTCTATGTGACGCACGACCAGGCCGAGGCGATGACCACGGCCGATCTCATCGTGGTGATGAACCAGGGCCGGATCGAGCAGGCGGGCAGCCCGGAAGAGATCTATGAGCGGCCGCAATCGGAATTCGTGGCGCGCTTCCTCGGCGGCACCAACATCCTGAAGGGCCGGTGGCTCGATGCCGATACGGTCGAGTGCGGCCCGCTGAAGCTTCGCTGCGGCACCGGCGATTTCTCGGCCGGCGGCGATGGCGTCGTCTCGGTGCGCCATCATGACATCGTGCTGGACGCCAAGCCGCAGGGCGACGGGCCGAACCGGGCGCAGGGCACGGTCCTGCGCCAGGTCTATCTCGGCTCGCATCGCGACTACCTGATCGAACTTCCCGGCGGCGCGCAGATCCGCACGGTTGCCGAACCGCACCTCGCCATCGACCGCGGCCAACCCGTCTGGCTGCACTTTCCACAGGAGCACTGCCGCGCTCTCGCCCGCTGAACCGGGGGCGCGAAAGCAATCTCGCCAACATCATAACAATGAGGAGGAACGAGAATGACACGCCCAATGTTCGACAGACGATCCGTGGTGGCCGGCCTTCTGCTCTCGACCGCTCTCGGAAGCATGCCCGCTTTGGCGCAGGCTCCGGCCCCCTATCAGGTAACGCCGGAGCTTATCGAGGCGGCGAAGAAAGAAGGCACGGTCACCTTCTACACCGCGACCGACGTGGCGGTCTCGGAAAAGGTCGGCAATGCGTTTGAGGCGAAATATCCCGGCATCAAGGTGAAGGTCGAGCGTTCCGGTTCCGAGCGGGTGTTCCAGCGCCTCAGCCAGGAATATGGCAGCTCCATCCATAATGCCGACGTCGTCGAAACCTCCGACGCGGTGCATTTCGTCCTGTTCAAGCGCAATGGCTGGCTGGCCCAGGCCGTGCCGGCCGAGGTCGCGAAGGACTGGCCGAAGGAGGCCAAGGATGCCGACGGCTATTATGCGGCCTATCGCGCGCATCTCTCGGTCATCGGTTACAACAGCAAGCAGGTGAAGGCGGAGGATGCGCCCAAGAGCCATGCCGACCTGCTCGATCCGAAATGGCGCGGCCGCATCGTCAAGGCCCATCCCGGCTATTCCGGCACGGTGATGACCGGCACGGACGTCCTCAGTCAGGCGCTCGGCTGGGAGTTCTTCGAGAAGCTCGGCAAGCAGCGCATCATGCAGGTCCAGTCATCGACAGAGCCGCCGAAGAAACTCGCCCAGGGCGAACGTTCGATCGAAGCCGACGGCAACGAATACAACATGTTCATGCTCAAGGAGTCCGGCGTTCCCGTCGAGATCGTCTATGCGACCGAGGGCACGCCGATCGCCATCGGTCATGGCGGGATACTGAAGAACGCGCCGCACCCCAATGCCGCGAAGCTGTTCTACTCCTTCCTCTTCGACCAGGAGACACAACAGCTCAACAGCGATTCCGGCGGGCTTCGCTCGTTCCACCCGCGCGTCAAGGAGAAGGAGACGCGTACGCCGCTTTCCAAGATCAAGCTGCTCTATTCCGACCCGCTGAAGCTCGAGCCGAATATCGAGATGATCAAGAAGAAATACGAAGAGTATTTCGGCACCTGATCCGTTCCGCGCGGACCCCACGGCGCGGATCTTCCGCGCCGTGCATCGCCCTTTGACGAGAGCTGCACCCGGCGCCGGCGCGTCGCGCGCTGGCGGCGCACGGAGATCCTCATGACAGCGATAACCGGGATCGTGTCCGGAGTTCCCATACGCCACGTCACCATCGACTGGTCGCGGCCGATCTTCGTGCTGCTCACGGTTATCCTTTCGGTGCTGGTCGTGCTGCCGCTCGCATGGCTCGGCTACTACGCCGTGACCGATCAGTCCGGCAGCCTCAGCCTGGCGAATTTCAGGGCTCTGGTCAGCGATGCGACGCTGCGCCGGCCGTTCATCGTGGCGATCACCACGGCGCTCAGCGTCGGTGTGCTGTCCTGCGCCATCGCGACGCCACTCGCCTGGATCGTGGCCCGCACCGACATGCCGGGTCGCACGCTCGTGCGCGGGCTCGTCATGGCCTCCTTCGTGACCCCGCCCTTCCTCGGCGCCATCGCCTGGGAGATCCTGGCCGCGCCCAATAGCGGCATCATCAATGCCGTCTATCGCTGGCTGTTCGACCTCGATCCCTACGAGTACCTCGTCGACATCTACACCCTGTCCGGCCTCGTCTTCGCGATCGCGTGCTACACGTTTCCCTATGTCTTCACCTTGGTGACGAACGCGCTCGAACGCGTTCCGACCGAACTTGAGGAGGCATCCGCCATCCTCGGCGGTGGCCTGTGGACGACCTTGCGCAAGGTGACGGTGCCCCTCGTCCTGCCGGCCATGCTCGCAGGCTCGCTGATCGCGGTGCTGCAGGCGCTGACCATGTTCGGCTCGCCTGCCATCCTCGCCCTACCGGCGAATTTCCACGTCATCACCACCAAGATCTGGAGCCTGTTCCAGTACCCGCCCAAGCCCGGGCTCGCTGCGGCGGCGGCGTTGCCGCTGCTCCTCGTCACCATCCTGCTGCTCTGGACGCAGCGGCGCATCCTTGGCCGGCGCGGATACACCACGGTCGGCGGCAAGAGCGGCAGCGCGCGCATCACGGTGCTCGGGCGCTGGAAATGGCTGGCGCTCGGCTTCACCTTCCTTATCCTGTCGCTGACGGTGCTGATGCCCTATGCCGCGCTGGTGAAGACCGCGCTCACCCGCACGGTGGCGGAGCCGCTGACCTTCGAGAGCTTCACGCTCCACCATATCTGGTTCGTGTTCTTCGAGTTCTCGGCGACACAACTTGCGCTGCGCAACACGTTCCTGCTCGGCTTCCTCACCGCGACCATCGGCACGGCGATCGCGCTCGTCGTGGCCTATCTCGTCACGCGCGGCAGTTCGCGCGGGGCTCCGCTGCTCGGCTATCTCGCTACCGCGCCGGTCGCGATCCCCGGCATCGTCCTCGGCGTCGGCCTCTTCCTCAGCTATTCCAGCCCGATATTGCCGCTCTACGGCACGCTCTGGATCCTGCTGATCGCTTTCCTGACCATCGAGATGCCTGCGGGCTACCAGCAACTCTCGTCCGCCTTCAAGAGCGTGCATGTCGAGCTCGAGGAGGCGGGGCGCATCCTCGGCGCGACGCGGATGACGACCCTGCGCACCATCACCGCGCCGTTGTTGCGCTCAAACGTCGTGGCGGCATGGTGCTTCGTGTTCATCGGCACGATCCGCGAGCTTTCGGCGACGATCCTGCTGACCACCGCCGACACCAAGCTCGTATCGGTCATCATCTACGACCTCAACGAATCCGGCGATCTCGGCGCGATCTCGGTGCTCGGGATCATGCTGCTGATCGTCTCGTTCGCGGTCGTGTTCCTCGCCAACCGCCTGCCGCTCCTGGGCGGCGCGAAGGTCGCGCCGGTCCGCGGCTGATCAGGCGTCCGGGTAATGGCCGAGCGGGCCGAACAAGGCGGTGCGACTGATCAGGACATGCTCCTCCAGTGCAKCCTCGGCACCGGCGGGGTCGCGTGCCGCGATCCGTTCGAGGATCGCGCGGTGCTCGTCATTCGAGGTCGTCATCCGGCCGGGCATATCGAGGGTGCGGCGGCGCAGGAGGTGCATCTCGCGGTGGATGGCGGCGCATTCGGCTGCGAGGCGGCCATTGCCGCCGAATTCGACGATGGCTTCGTGGAAGCGCAGATTGCCGGGATAGAAGCTGTTGAGGTCGCCGGCTGCCATCGCGGCGTCCATCTCCGCGACATAGCCGGAGAGGATGGCCACCTGCTCGTCCGTGACGATGGGCGCCAGCAACCTGCCTGCCAAACCGTAGAGCGCCGCCCGTATTTCGTAGAGCTCGGCCGCCTCGCGCCCGTCGAGCGCGCGGATGAACACGCCACGGTTGACCACGACGTTCACCAGCCCGCTCTGCTCGAGTCCCCGGCATGCCTCGCGGATCGGCCCCCGGCTGACACCCAGCCTGGCGGCGAGCGCGTTCTCGTTGAGG
>NZ_JBFTLD010000018.1:0-47986 GCF_056396265.1 Allobosea sp. 05T422_2
TGCTCGAACAGGGCAGCGGTGCCTTCATCGAGCCCATCGGCCCGCGCGCCACGCTCGGCAGGGCGACCGCGCCGTACGGGGAGGGCATCGGCCCTGAGCGCGATCGGCTCGCGTCCGAACAAGATGTCTTCGCCCTTCTCCGTCAGGCGGAAACCGCCATGTTCGGTGCTGGCTTCCGCGAGCGCGCCGGCGGCGAAGAGCTTGCGGGTCAGGGCTGCCCAGGCGGCCTTGGGCTTGTCGTTGCCGACGCCGAAGGTCTTCAGCCCGTCATGGTTCTGGCGGCGGACCGCTTCGCTCATCGTGCCGGTCAGGATATCGGCGAGATGCCCGGCGCCAAAGCGCTGTCCCGAGCGCGCCACTGCCGAAAGCAGCTTTCGGGCATCCAGCGTGGCATCCTGGAGCGTCGCCTCTCCAGCACAGAGATCGCAGCGGAATTGTGCTTCCCGATGCCGGCAAGGCGGCGTCTCCTCGCCGAAATAGGCAAGCAGGGAAGAGCGCCGGCAGAGCGCCGACTCGCACAGGTCGGTCATCGCGCTGAGACGCCTATGCTCGATGCGCCGGCGCTCGTCGTCGATCGCTTTCTCGTCGATCTGGCGGCGGCGCAGCGCCATGTCCTCGACGCCGTAGAGGGTGAGCGTATCGGCCGGCAGTCCGTCGCGGCCGGCGCGGCCGATCTCCTGATAATAGCCCTCGATCGAGCCCGGCATGTCGGCATGGACGACGAAGCGGACATCGGGCTTGTTGATGCCCATGCCGAAGGCGATGGTGGCGCAGATCACCACACCATCCTCCTGCAGGAAGAGGTCCTGGTTGCGGTTGCGCTCCTGCTGCTCCATGCCGGCATGATAGGCAAAGGCCTTGTAGCCCTGCTCGCGCAGGCCTTCGGCGAGGCGCTCGGTCCGGCCTCGCGACGAACAATAGACGATGCCGCTGCCGCCGCGATGTCGCTTCAGGAAATCGGCGATCTGGCGCCGCGGCTGGTCCTTCGGGGCGAAGGCGAGCTTCAGATTCGGCCGATCGAAGGAATGAATGACGGTGACAGGCGGCTTCGGGAACAGCTGCTGGGCGATGTCATCGCGCGTCTGCCGATCCGCAGTGGCCGTCAGTGCCGTGACCGGGACGCCGCCGAGCGCCTCGCGAACCTTGGCAAGCAGGCGGTATTCCGGGCGGAAATCATGCCCCCATTGCGAGACGCAATGCGCCTCGTCGATGGCAAGCCGGGCAACGCCGAGCCTGCGCAGCCGAGCGACCAGTCCCTCCCCCGCCAATCGCTCCGGCGAGACGAAGAGCAGACGCAGGTCGCCGGCGTTGAGCTTCGCCCAGGCGTCCGCCGCCTCGCTCTCGCTGTTCATCGAGTTGAGCGAAGCCGCCGCGACACCGGCCCGCGTCAACTGCCCGACCTGATCCCGCATCAGCGCAATCAGCGGCGAGACCACGAGCGTCAGCCCGCCCGTGACCAGTGCGGGCAGCTGATAGCACATCGACTTGCCGGAGCCGGTCGGCATCACCGCGAAGACGTCGTTTCCCGCCAGCGCGGCCGCGATGACCTCCCATTGTCCCGGGCGGAAATCGTCATAGCCGAAGACGGATTTCAGCGTCGCGCGCGCCTGTGATTCGCGAGATTGCGGCATGCCGAAGGGTTTGCCCGAGGCTGGCGGCAATGGCCAGCCCCAAGCCGCGACCATCCTGGGGGCGATGGAGCTGGTTTTCAGCCCCTAGCGGCGATAGCAGCCGCCGCACCGGCCATGACGCCGCCAGTCAGGCGATTGATCCGACGCATCGCCGTCGGGCTCGCCACCAGCCGCCGAGCCCGATCCGCGGCATAGGCATAGGCGAGCATCGTCGAGCCTATGATCAGGGTCAGCAGCAACGCAACCTCGACGAAGGCGAGCATCGTCATCCGGCCGAGATCGACGACAAGAGGCAGGATCGACAGGAAGAACACCATGACCTTGGGATTGCCGAGCGTCAGCGCGATGCCGCCGAAGAACAGCCGCAAGCCCTCCCCGCGGGCACTCGGCGGCTGACGCGGCGCCTCGGCCGGGGCGGTCCAGAGTTTCCAGGCGAGATAGAGCAAATAGGCACAGCCGGCATATTTGATCGCGACGAAGAGTCCATGGAAGCCCTGCGTCAGCACCGCAAGGCCAAGCGCCGTGCAGGAGAACCAGATCAGATCGCCTGCGACGATTCCCGCCGCAAAGGGAAGCGAGCGGCGAAAGCCGGTGCCGAGCGAGCGCGCAACCAGGGCAGCGACCGCAGGACCAGGCGAAGCGACCGCCAGAAAATAGACGCCGGCAAATACCAGAAGGCCTGTAAGTTCCATGGGAGCAGCCTCTTCAGAGCAGCGGCAACCCTAATGCACCCGAGGCGTCTCATTGCGACGCGTGATCTGACCGATCAGCCCAGCTCAAGCACGTCAGCCGATGGCCTCGACCTGCCCGGATGTCACGGTGAAACACTGCGCCCCTGCCGGCAGATCGGTGAACAACGCCGGATCGGCACCCGTCATCCAGACCTGCGAGCCCAGCTCGCCGAGTTCGGCGTAGAGCGCCGCGCGCCGACGCGGATCGAGATGGGCGGCGACTTCGTCGAGCAAGACCAGTGGCGGAAGCCCGCTCATGCTCCGGACCAGCCTCGCATGCGCAAGCACGAGCCCGATCAGCAGGGCCTTCTGCTCGCCGGTCGAGCCCTGCTCGGCCGGGATATCCTTGGCGGCATGGCGAACGAGGAGGTCCGACGCCTGCGGGCCGACAAGGGTGCGCCCGGCCGCGCGGTCGCGCTGGCGCCCCTGCCTCAGGATGTCGCGATAGCGATCCTCGGCATCGAGTGCCGGCAGCCCCGCCACAAGCCGGTCGATCTCGCCTTCAAGGCCGAGCGCGGCACGGGGGAAGGGAGATGCGTCGTCGCCATTGGCCGCGATGATCATCGCCAGTCGGCCAACCGTCTCGGCCCTCGCGGCAGCCACGGCCACGCCGAGTTCGGCGATCTCCCGCTCGATCGCTTCAAGCCAGGACGACTCTTGCGGAGTGTCCTCGAGGATCCGGTTGCGCGAGCGCAAAGCCCGTTCTAGCGCGTTCGAGCGTGTCGCATGGCCTGGATCGACCGCAAGCACGAGCCGGTCGAGGAAGCGGCGGCGGTCGCCGGCCGAGCCACGGAACAAGCCGTCGAGATCCGGCGTCAGCCAGACCACGCGGAGATAGTCGCTGAAAGCCAGCGCCGAGCCGACCTGGACCCCGTCGATGCGGGCAAGCCTTGCACGCCGCCCGTCGCTTTCGCTGCCAAGCCCGATGCCGAGGCGCGGCCCATCCTCCGCGAGCGCAATCGATACGGCGAAGGAGCCCGGGCCCGCCTGGCGCGCCATGTCGGAGAGATCGGCGCGGCGCAGCCCCCGGCCCGGCGCGAACAGAGACACGGCTTCGAGCAGATTGGTCTTGCCGGCGCCATTCTCACCGACAAGCGCAACGATTTGGCCCCCGATCGCGAGATCGAGGGCCTCATAGGAGCGGAAATCCTGAAGGATCAGGCGCGCGACCGTGGTCAAGATGCGAGCGCGGCCTAAACCCGCATCGGCATCAGCACATAGAGCGCAGACGCACCTTCGCGATCCTGGATCACGGTCGGCGAACCGGGATCGGCAAGCTTGAGGAGGGCCGTGTCGCCATCGAGCTGGGCGGCGATATCCATCAGGTAGCGGGCGTTGAAGCCGATATCGAGCGGGCTCGCATCATAATCGACCTCGACCTCCTCGGTCGCCGATCCGGAATCGGGATTGGTGACCGACAGGGTCAGGCGGCCATCGGCGATGGACAGCTTCACCGCGCGACCGCGCTCGGAGGAGATCGTCGAGACACGATCGACCGAGGCAGCGAAATCGCCCTTGTCGACGGTCAGGCGCTTGTCGTTTCCGCTTGGGATCACCCGCTGGTAATCCGGGAAGGTGCCGTCGATCAGCTTCGAGGTCAGCACCACCGCCTGCGTCGCGATACGGATCTTGGTGGCGGAGAGCTCGACCGAGACCTCGGTGTCGCCATCCTCCAGCAGCTTCTGGATCTCCGCCACGGCCTTGCGCGGCACGATCACGCCCGGCATGCCGGCAGCCCCGCTCGGAGCCGCGGTATCCACGCGGGCAAGCCTGTGCCCGTCCGTCGCAACGGCGCGCAGCAGGCTGCGGCCTTCGACTTCGATGGTGTGGAGATAGATGCCGTTCAAATAGTAGCGCGTCTCCTCGGTGGAGATCGCGAACTGGGTCTTGTCGATCAGGCGCTTGAGCTCACCCGCGGCGAGCGTGAAGCGATGCGCCATCTCGCCCGCGGTGATGTCGGGGAAATCGCCCTCGGGCAGGGTTTGCAGCATGAAACGCGAGCGGCCGGAGCGGAGCGTCAGCCCCGCTTCACCCGTCGTCTCGAGCGAGACCTGGGCGCCGTCGGGCAGCTTGCGCACGATATCGTAGAGCGTATGTGCCGGCACGGTCGTCGCGCCCGGCTCCGGGACATCGGCGGGCACCGTCTCGACGACCTCGATATCGAGATCGGTCGCCTTCAGTTTGAGGCCGGCACCGTCCGCGCTCAGCAAAAGGTTCGACAGGATCGGGATCGTGTTGCGGCGTTCCACCACGCGGTGGACATGACCCAGCGACTTCAACAGCGTAGAACGTTCGACCGTGACCTTCATCGTCTGTCTTCTGGCGTGCTAGCGCCCGAGCAGCGGCTGCACGGGCGACGGAATGGCCCGCGACATTGCAGGACGCGCGCCGGTGGCGCAAGGGCGCTCTCACAACCGGCCACAGCCAAAGCCGCGCTCGCCTTCAGGGCATAGCGCGGCAGGCAGCTCACTCCTGCAGCATCCGCTTCAGGAGATCGACCTCGTCATGCAGCAGGCGATCTTCGGCGATCGCCTTTTCGATCTTGCGCACGGCGTGCAGCACGGTGGTGTGATCGCGGCCACCGAAGCGGCGGCCGATCTCCGGCAGCGAGCGCGGAGTCAGCGCCTTGGACAGATACATGGCGATCTGGCGCGGCTTCACGACTGCCGCGGTGCGGCGCTCGGAGAGGATGTCGGCCCGGCTGACATTGTAGCGGGTGGCGACCAGCTTCTGGATGTCCTCGATCTTGACGCGGCGCGGCTCGCGGGTCCGGACCAGGTCACGGATCGCCGCCTCGGCCGTTTCCAGCGTCACCGCATTGCCGGACAAGGTGGCATGGGCCAGCAGCCGATTGGCGGCGCCGTCGAGATCGCGGCCATTGGCGGTGATGACGCGGGCAACATAGGCGATCACGTCGGAATTGACGTGGAAGCTCGAATGCGCCGCCTGCAGCGACTCGAGCCGGCTTCCGAGAATCTTCACGCGCAGCGCCTCGTCAAGCTCGCCGACCTCGACGACAAGCCCGCCGGCCAGCCGCGAACGGATGCGCTCGTCGAGCGCTTCGAGATCATTGGCAAGCCGATCGGCCGCGACCACGATCTGCTTGCCGGCATCGATCAAGGCGTTGATCGTGTGGCCGAACTCCTGCTGGATCGAGCGCCCCTGGATGAACTGTACGTCGTCGACGATCAGCAGGTCGATGCCGCGCAGCTTTTCCTTGAAGGCGAGCGCCGTCTGCGACTTCAGGGCCGCGACGAAACCGTACATGAAGCGATCGGCCGTGAAATAGGCCACGCGTTTGCCATGATTGCGCGCATCCTGAGCAATCGCCTGCAGGAGATGCGTCTTGCCGAGCCCGACCCCAGCATGAAGGTAGAGCGGATTATAGGGGGTCGATCCGGCCGGGGCCGCGGCAATTCGCTCGGCCGCTGCAAAGGCCAGCTGGTTCGACTTGCCGACGATGAAGCTCTGGAAGTTGAGGCGCCGGTCGAGCATGGTGCCGCAGGCGTCAACAAGCTCCTGCTCACAGGGCAGGGATCCGGCCTCCGCCGAGCGAAGGGCCATGACGGGCTCGGGTGCCGCCGCACGCGGGGCAGCCATGGCAGCCTCGCGGACMGCGGCCGGAATGGCATCCCGGGCAGCCTGGCGCACCGAAAGCAGGATGCCATTGGCAGCAGGCAACTCGGCCAGGCAATGCGCCCGCAGGCGCTCGGCATAATGCGCCTCCAGCCAGCTCTTCAGGAAACGGGTCGGCACGGTGAGATAGGCCACGCCATCGACGAGGCCGCCGATCTCGACACGCGCAAACCAGCTGGAGAAAACATCCTCGCCGAGTTCGGCACGCAGGCGGCGGCGCACGCGGTCCCAGGCTTCAGTCAGGGAAAGCGCTGCTCCCTCCCCCTGGATGCTCGCAGTCGTGGTCGCGATCACAGACGCCGGCACAGCCTTCGCATCGGTAATCTCGTCCATGGCTTGCCGCTCGAACATTTCGTGCCCCATTTCAATATCAAGAGATGCGCTATCGGCGGCGGCTCTTGGTGGACCGCCTGCCGGAGCTGTTGTTTGGACAAAGAGAATGACGCCCACTCGACGGCATGCGCCGGCGGGTGACAGGCTCTCGATCCATTTCTGATTACGCTTAGAAGGCTCGCCGAAGGACGGAGCCGCTACTTCATCTCAACTCAAACAGACAAAGAGCCGCATCCTCTCCCCTCTGGGGCGTGAGCCAAAAACGCCGTTAATCTTTGGAAACCACCGGAGGTCATTGCTGTCCGCCCGGCGATGAAGGGACCTTACAGGGGCGCCTCGAACGGGGGCAATATCCCAGTCAGCCGGCTTCGGAGACTCAAGCCCTTTCAGAGCCCCCATGACCTATGGGCAAGGCAGGCCCAATAGGTTGGGGAACTTAACGTTTTTTTTACGGCGGAGGCTGCGCGCGGAGCGCGAATCTTTTTTTCGGGAAGCGACGGAGACGCAGGTAGAAGCTCCGGCGATTCCCGACAACAGATTCCTTTGCCCGCTAACGTCATGAAAAATATGGGATTTATTTGCGCGGCCAAAAGGCGAAAAAAGCACCTTTTGGCGCCCTGAAACCACAACCGAAGTCAACCCCATAACGCAGCGGAAAGATTACTGAATCGGCCCCGCAGATGAGATTTTTCTCGTCTGCGGCAGTCAGGCTTGCCTAACGGTCGGTTAACACAGCAAACAAAAAGCCCGACCTGACGGCCGGGCTTTTCTTAGTCCGAAACTGCTCTGCAGAACGCCGCTCAGGAAGCGAGAGCGCTGATCCGATGCGCCAGGCGCGAGACCCTGCGCGAAGCGGTGTTCTTGTGAACGACGCCCTTCTGAGCGGCGCGCATGATCTCCGGCTGAGCGGCCTTGAGCGCCTCCGCAGCGGCACCCTTGTCGCCCGAGGCAATTGCCTCCTCGACCTTGCGCAGGAAGGTGCGCATACGGCTGCGGCGCGCCTTGTTCACCTCGGTGCGCCGCGCGATCTTGCGCGTGGCCTTCTTGGCCGACGTCGTATTGGCCATCGATCGTCCTCGTCTTCATTGCGACCGAACACCCGGCGGATTTGCCTGGCGGGTTCGGGCCGCTACCTTGATTGAAATGCATGTGCGGCGGCGGTTGCTTGCGCTAGCCGTCGCGAGACGCTGGCCTATAGTATCTTGTGCGGGCCGCGTCAACGCCGGAATGGCCGTATCACGCCAGGAGCGCCAGATCAGCCCCTTCGGACCGCCACAGCCTCGATCTCGATCAGGTAGCCATGATGCAGCTCGGGCACCGGCACGACCGAGCGCGCAGGGCGGTGATCGCCGAAGGCCTCAGCGTAGATCCGGTTGAACTCGGGCCAGTTGCCCACCCCGACCAGATAGGCCGTAACCTTGACGACATCGGACGGCGCACAGCCAGCCGCCGTGAGGATCGCGAGCATGTTGGCCAGCGCCTGATGCGCCTGGACGGCGAAGGGCTCGGCCGAGCTATGGCTGCCGTCAGGGCGGGGAGCGAGCTGGCCGGAGACGAAGACGAGGTCCTTATAGGCCACGGCATGCGCATAATGCCCCGCCGGGGCCGGCACCTCGGGCGAGGCGATGGTCTCGATCCTGCTCATGCCGAAGGCCCTACGAAGCGTGCGAAGGCAGCAAGATCGACATTGCCGCCGCTGATGATGACGCCGACACGCTTGCCCGTGACCGGAACCGCCCCGGTGAAGGCCGCTGCAGCCGCAAGGCAACCGGTGGGCTCGACCACGAGCTTCATGCGCTCGGCGAAGAAGCGCATCGTCTCGATCAGCGCCGCATCCGGCACCGTGACGATATCCTCGACGAGGTTCTGGATGATCGGGAAGGTGTATTGACCGAGGAAGGCGGTCTGGGCGCCGTCGGCAATGGTCTTGGGCACGTCGATCTTGACGATCTTGCCGCTGCGCAGGGATTGCTGGCCGTCATTGCCGGCCTCCGGTTCGACGCCGAAGACGCGGATGCCGGGGTTGAGCGCCTTGGCCGCGAGAGCCGCGCCGGAAATCAAACCGCCGCCGCCGAGGGGGACCAGCAGGATATCGAGCGGGCCAGCCTCCTCGATCAGCTCCTTGGCGGCGGTGCCCTGGCCGGCAATGACATCGGGATGGTCATAGGGCGGAATCAGGGAGAGGCCGCGGGTCTCGGCCAGCTCGCGGCCGAGCGCATCGCGGTCCTGGCTGTAACGGTCGAAGAGCACGACCTCGGCGCCATAGCCACGGGTCGCCGCAACCTTCGCGGCAGGCGCATCCTGCGGCATCAGGATGACGGTCGGCACGCCGAGCAATTTGCCCGACAGGGCGATCGCCTGAGCGTGATTGCCCGAGGAGAAGGTGACGACACCAGCACGCTTCTGTTCGGCGCTCAGCGCCGAGATCGCGTTGAAGGCGCCACGGAACTTGAAGGCGCCCATGCGCTGCAGGTTCTCGGCCTTGAAGACCAGCGAGGMCTCGGTGCGGGCATTGGCCGTGCGCGAGGTCAGTGCCGGCGTCCGGTGTGCGATGCCTTGGAGGCGACCCGCCGCCGTCACGACATCCTCATAGGTCGGCAGGACGAGCCCGCCCGTGGCGGAAGGAGCGGCAGCGTTCATCTGGTATCCCTAAGCTTCGAAGAGAACCCCCATCGTGTCAGCAAGCGGGGCTGAGCCGCAAATCAAAGATCGTCGGCCCCGGCATTCGCCCCGCTCATGACTGGGTTCAGCGGTTCTTGAAATCCGGCGGCCGCTTCTCGGAGAAGGCGGCCATCCCTTCCTTCTGATCCTGCGTGGCGAAGAGCGAGGAGAACACGCGCCGCTCGAAGCGCAGCCCCTCGTTCAGGGTGACCTCGAAGGCCCGGTTGACGGATTCCTTGACCATCATCACCGAKGGCAGCGACTTCGCCGCGATCGCCTCGGCCGCCTTCAGCGCTTCCGTCATCAGGTCGGCCAGCGGAACGATACGGGCGACGAGGCCGGAGCGCTCCGCCTCGTTCACGTCCATCATGCGGCCGGTGAGGCAGAGATCCATGGCCTTGGCCTTGCCGATCGCCTTGGTCAGGCGCTGCGTGCCGCCGGCGCCGGGAATGACCCCGAGATTGATCTCCGGCTGGCCGAAGCGGGCATTGTCCGCGGCGATGATGAAATCGCACATCATGGCGAGTTCGCAGCCGCCGCCGAGCGCAAAGCCCGCGACCGCCGCGATGATCGGCTTGCGGCGCTGGCCAATGCGGTCCCACGGCTCGAACTTGTCGTCGAGATAGGTCTCGGGGAAGGTGCGGGACTGCATTTCCTTGATGTCCGCGCCGGCGGCAAAGGCCTTCTCCGAGCCGGTGATGACGATGCAGCCGATGCCGGCATCCTTCTCGAAACCATCGATCGCCGTGTTGACCTCGCCAATCAGCTGGCCGTTGAGCGCATTCAGCGCCTGCGGGCGGTTCAGCGTGATGACGCCCACCTTGCCCTTCACCTCGACGAGAATGGTCTCATAAGCCATGGCGGCCTCCCGGATGATGCTTCGCCTGCAGCATTAGCGGCGGCCGCGGGCGCGGTCCATGCGCGGCCGCGCAAAGGCGGCTTTCGAACCCTGCGGAAGCCGTGCCGCCGACACCGCTCCGCGCGCGATATGACGTTGGCTCAGCGCTTCGGTTGGCAGCGCTCGCAATAGAAAGTCGAGCGACCGGACTGGACGAGCCGCTTCACCAGGCCGCCGCAGCCGGGCGTGACACATGGGTCGCCCTCGCGGTCATAGACCTTGAAGCGGTGCTGGAAATAGCCGAGCGAGCCGTCGGCATGGGCGAAATCGCGCAAGGTCGAGCCGCCAGCGGCCACCGCCTCCTCGAGAACCTCGCGAATAATCTGTGCGAGCGCATGGGCTGCCTCGCGGGGCCGACCGGTTGGCGTCGTGATCGTACCGGCCGCCGCTTCCGGGTGAAGCCCCGCCCGGAACAGCGCCTCGCAGACATAGATATTCCCAAGGCCTGCCACGAGCCGCTGGTCGAGCAGCGCCGCCTTCAGCGGCGCGAGCTTGCCGGCAAAGAGCTTTGCCAGGACTTCGCCGGAGAGCTCGTTGCCGAGAGGTTCGATTCCCATTGCCGCGAAATGCTTCGAGCTCTCCAGCTCGGCCCGCGGCAGGAGATCCATGAAGCCGAAGCGACGGACATCATTATAGGTGACGCGCGCTCCCGATCCGAGATGGAAGACGACATGATCGTGCTGCAGGTGCCGGCCGATCTCGTTGTAATAGGCGCCAGGTTCGGTGGGTGGCGTGCCCGACGCCTCGACCACGAAGCGGCCGCTCATGCCGAGATGCATGATCAGCGCCTCGCCATCGTCTAGATCGGCGATCAGGTACTTGGCGCGGCGCGACAGGCCCTCGACCCGCCGCCCGGTCAGGCGCTCGACGAAATGCTCAGGCAATGGAAAGCGCAGATCAGGCCGGCGCTGCTCGACCCGGGCCAGCACCTGGCCGAGCATGGCGGGCTCCAGCCCACGGCGGACGGTTTCGACCTCGGGAAGCTCGGGCATTGCACTTCGCTCTTCAGCATGCGTCGAGACGGGCCGCGACAAGGCTCGCTCGTTTCGCTATTCATCCGGCTCTAGTTACCGCCTCACCAGAACACAAGCTCCGGGCCAAGCCGTGACAGCAGCCTCCGATACCACCCATTTCGGCTTCGAGACCGTGCCGCTCGCCGAGAAACAGGCCAAGGTCGACGACGTCTTCCACAAGGTCGCCGGCCGCTACGACCTGATGAACGACCTGATGTCGGCGGGTCTGCACCGGCTTTGGAAGGATGCCCTGATCTCGACGCTGAAGCCGCCGCGCGACCGGGCTTTCCACCATCTCGACGTGGCCGGCGGCACAGGCGATGTCGCCTTCCAGGTCCTGGAAGCCGGCGGCCCGGCAACCGATGTGACGGTGCTCGACATCAATGGCGAGATGCTGAGCGTCGGGCGCGAACGCGCGCAGAAGCGCTTTCCAGGCGATGGCCGCATCCGCTTCGTCCAGGGCAATGCCGAGGAGCTCGGCCTGCCGGACAACAGTTTCGACGCCTATACGATCGCCTTCGGCATTCGCAACGTGCCACGCATCGACAAGGCGCTGACGGAGGCGCATCGCGTCCTGAAGCGCGGCGGGCGCTTCCTTTGCCTCGAATTCAGCCATGTCGACGTGCCGGTGCTCGACAAGATCTACGAGACCTATTCCTTCAACCTGATCCCACCGATGGGCAGGCTCGTGACGGGAGATGCGGAGCCCTATCGCTATCTGGTCGAATCGATCCGCAAATTCCCGAAACCACAGGTTTTCGCCGACATGATCGCAGCAGCCGGCTTCCGGCGGGCGCGCTTCACGCCCATGACCGGTGGGGTCGTGGCACTGCATTCCGGCTGGAAGCTGTGACGGCCCGCCTTCCAGCATGATCTCCTCAATCGCCCATTTCACCCGCATGGCGCGGGTTGGTTTCGTTCTGGCTCGCGAAGGCGCGCTCGCGCTGGTGGATCCGTCGGTTCTGCCGCCCGCGGCACGTGCGCTGATCAGGGTCGGCCGGCTGATCGAGCGCCGGGGCGCCGGCTCCTCGGCCACGCGCCTTGCCGCTGCGATGACCCGGCTTGGTCCGTCCTATGTCAAGTTCGGCCAGTTTCTGGCGACGCGGCCAGATGTGGTCGGGATGAAGATCGCCGAAGACCTGTCGGCGCTTCAGGACAGGATGGCGCCGTTCCCGATGGAACAGGCCCGCGCCGCGATCGAAGCCGCGCATGGCGAGCCAGTCGAGGCGCTGTTCTCCGAATTCGGCGAGCCCGTCGCGGCCGCCTCGATCGCCCAGGTCCATCGCGCACGGTTGAAGGATGGCTCGGAGGTCGCGGTCAAGGTGCTTAGGCCCGGCATCCGTGACCGTTTCAACCGCGACCTGGCGGCGATGCGCTTCGGCGCCGAACTCGCCGAGAGCCGCTCGCACGAGGCGCGGCGCCTGCGTTTCTCCGGCGTGGTCGAGACGCTGGCGCGCTCCGTCACCATGGAGATGGACCTTCGCCTCGAGGCCGCAGCGCTCTCGGAATTCGCCGAGAACACCAGGGACGATGCCGATTTCCGCGTCCCGAAGCCGGACTGGCAGCTGACGGCGCGCGAGGTGCTCGTCGACGAATGGATCGACGGCATTCGCCTCTCCGATGTCGAAGCGCTGCGTACTGCCGGCCATGACCTCGTGGCGCTCGGCCGCACCGTCATCCAGTCCTTCCTGAAGCACGCGATCCGCGACGGCTTCTTCCATGCCGATATGCATCCGGGGAACCTGTTCGTCGATGCGCAGGGCCGGCTGGTTGCAGTCGATGGCGGCATCATGGGCCGGCTCGGCCTCAAGGAACGGCGGTTCCTCGCCGAAATCCTGCTCGGCTTCATCACGCGCGACTACGCCCGCGTGGCCCGGGTCCATTTCGAGGCCGGCTATGTTCCGGCCCATCACGATGTCGCTGACTTCGCCCAGGCGATCCGGGCCGTCGGCGAGCCGATCCATGACCGGCGTGCCGACGAGATCTCGATGGCGAAGGTTCTGACCCTTCTCTTCGAGATCACCGGGCTGTTCGATATGGCGACCCGGACCGAACTCGTCATGCTGCAGAAGACCATGGTCGTGGTCGAAGGTGTAGCGCGCTCGCTCGATCCGCAGCTCGATATGTGGAAGACGGCCGAGCCGGTGGTGCGCGAGTGGATCACCCGCAATCTCGGCCCTCTCGGCAAGATCGAGGAAGTCAGCCGAGGCGCCCAGTCCATGCTCTCGACGCTCGCCAGCCTTCCTGAAACGGCCGCTCGGGCCGAGCGTGTGCTGGGCCAACTCGAGGACGCCTCGCGCCAGGGCTTTGTCCTGGACGAACGCAGCATCCAGGAGATTGGCCGGGCCGAAGCCCGGCGCAACCGCTGGGGCAACTGGGCATTGTGGCTGATCGCGGGCCTGCTGGCCTACAGCATCTTCAGCTGACGCCCCTCAGCCGGCGACCGCCCGATAGGCCAGGACCTGGAATTCCTGGCCGAGGGCGGCGTCTTCCGGACCCTGCATCAGTCTCTGGCTCAGGAAGACCGTGACGAGGTTCCGATGCGGGTCGATATTGAGACTGGTGCCGAACCCGCCTTCCCAGCCATAGCGCCCGGGAACCGCCGAGATCGGATCGGGCTGCGTCGCGATCCCAAGACCGAAGCCCCAGCCCGTGCTCTCCCAGAAGCCCGGGAAGAACGGTGAAACCGCCTTCTGCTCCGGCGTGATCTGATCCCGCGTCATCTGCTCGACCATCCCTGGCGAGAGGATGCCCTGCCCGCCGTATTGCCCGCGCGCCAGGAGCACGCGCGCAAATCTCAGGACATCGTCGGCCGTCGAGACAAGCTCGCAGGGAAAGGCGGGCGCGCGGGCAAACGCGCTTCCGGCGCCGCGATCGAACAGGACGAGCCGGCCCGCGTCCGAATCGAGACGATAGGCGCTGGCCAGTCGTCCGGCCTGGCCCGCCGGCACGCTGAAGCCGGTATCGACCATGCCCAGCGGTCGAAACAGACGTTCCTGCATGAGATCATCAAGCGGCTTGCCGGAAACCCTGGCCAAGAGCACCGAGAGCACGTCGAAGCCGGTATGATACATCCAGACGTCCCCGGGTTGGTGGATCAACGGCAGGGAGCCGAGCCGTTTCATCCAGGCGTCGGGCGACATCTCGGGGCTCATTGGACCGGGCGCGACGCCGGCATCGGCCATTGCCTGCTGGATCGGGTAACGGCCCGGCGGCGCCATGATCGCGCCGATGCCGAGCCTGAGCGTCAGCAGATCGCGCAACGTGATTGATCGGCGGGYCGGCACGGTGTCGTCGAGCGGGCCAGCGATGCTGCGCAGGACCCGGCGGTCCGCCAGCTCCGGCAACCAAGGCTCGACGGCGTCATCGAGCCCGATCGCTCCATCCTCGACGAGCGACAGAGCCACCACCGCCAGCATCGGCTTGGTCATCGAGGCGATGCGGACGATCGCATCGCGACGCATCGGCGCAGCACTGTCGAAATCGGCCAGGCCGAAGGTCTCGACATGCACGTCATCCGCCCGGGCGATCAGCGTGACGATCCCGGCGACGGCACCGCGCGTGACATGGCCGCGCATCGCGGCGGCCGTGTCGGCGAGGGCCTTTTCGGAGAAGCCAGCGCTCATCCGTTCTTGAACTCGGCATTGACCATCCAATGCGTGCCGAAGCGGTCGGTCAGCATGCCGAAGCTCTTGGACCAGAAGGTCTCCCCGATCGGCATCTGGATCTGGCCGCCCTCCGAGAGCCCCTTGAAGATGCGCTCGGCCTCGGCGACCTCCTTAACCATGACGTTGACATAGACGCTGCGCATCGGGCCGCTGCTGCGGTCCGGCGGCGCATCGGACGCCATCAGCATCTGGCCGTCGAGCTCCAGGCAGGCATGGATGATCTTCTTGCGCCATTCCGGCGAGACGTCGTTCTCCGCCGGCGTGCCTTCATGGCTCATCATCGCGGTGATCTTGCCGCCAAGCACCTTCTGGTAGGTCGTGAACGCTTCTTCGCAATTGCCGTTGAACATCAGATAAGTCGAGAGCTTCATTGGGCTGTTCCCTTGAGAAATGGCCGGTCGCGCCGGCCTTGGATGGCTTGGTGGATCAGATTCTCTGGTAGCGAGCTCTCATGAACTCGCTCCAGTTGCCATCGGCACCGAGAACCTTCGAATAGAACAACCGCTCGGTCGGGCTGCCGATCTCGATGATGTCCCGATATTTCGACGTCGTGCCATCGCCGGAGAAGCTGGGCCCTTYGGATTCGAGCGTCAGKATCTTGCCGCTGTCGTCGAGAGAACCTTCATAGGTCCAGATCATCGCCATCATCGAGCCCAGCCAGGTTCCGACGAAACGGCCCTTTTGGGGGTCAAAGCCGAGCGTGATCTGCATGGTCGCGGGATTTCCGTCGGGCAGCTCGCTCTTGCTCTCCCCGACGATCCAGAGATCGCCGATGGAGCGAACGGTCTCCGAGCCCTTGAAGATCTCCTCCGGCTTGTCGGGCGAGCAGTTCGATTCATAAGCCCAGTTGCCGACGAGCTGCTGAAGCCAGCGATGTTCGTCCTGCGGTTCGACAGTCTGCATGGGTATAGCCTCCTCCTTGCTGGTTCTTCGGGAACTGAGATGGGTCTAGCGCTCGGCCGCCACTTTCAGATTGGCGAGTCCGGTCTCGAAATCGCGCCCCACCATGCGATCGACGTTGAAGAAGACATGCATGATCCGGGTGAGGAACGGCGCTGGGCCGGTCATGGTCCAGATCACCTCGGTGGCGCCGCCGCGAGGCTCGAGCGCGAATGTGACGTCGTTATGAGCCTCGAAGGGCTTGATGAAATCGAGCCTCAATCCAACCTTGCGGGGAGCCGAGGCCTCGACGATCTCCGTGCGGCCCTGCCCGACATTCTTGTCGCCGTCCCAGGCATAGACCGCACCGAGGCCGCTTTCCGCGCCGCTGAAGCTGCGCTTCATCGCCGGGTCCTTCTTCTCCCAGGGCGACCAGTCACCCCAGCTCCGGAACCCGTTGATCAGCGGAAAGACGTGCTCCGGCGGTGCGTTGATGGCGAGCGAACGCTGGACGCGAAAGCTGTCGGGCTTCATCGCGGCCAGGACGAGCACGACGACGATGGCGAGGGCGAGAATGGCGACAATGGCCCAAAGAAGGGTGCTGAGCACGGAACGCTCCTGTGACGGATCGAGAGGGAGTGGCGAAAGCTGCTAGGCGCTTCGCAGCGGGATGAGTGCGCGCAGCCTCGGATCGCGCAGGTAGAGTCCGCCCCAGGCCATGAGGCCGAGATAGAGCCCAAAGAAGAGGTGGCTGAAGAGCGGGCTGCCGACGCGCAGATGCGTCGCCATGGCGCCGCCAAGCAGCCCCGTAAGCAGCACGGCGCCAAGAATGGAGGTGCGGGGATAGGCATAGAGCAGCGCAATGATCAGCGTCATGGCGCCGAGCCCCCGGGCCAGCTCATTGCTTCCCGAATATCCCAGCTGCTGCAGGGTATCGTTGACCACCTGCAGGGGCGCCAGCTTGATACCGCCGTCGAACAGCAGGAACGCGACGACGACACCGCTCAGCACCCGTCCCGTCCAGAGCTTGGCTCTTGGCTCTGCGAAGGCGGGCTCGGTAATCGATAGAGACATGATGCTCTCCAAAGTTGTTTGATTGGGATCTAAGATCTCATTGCGAGCAGACAAGACCGCCTGGCGAGCAGGCAAAACCGCCTGGATTCCGGGGCGATGACGGGCCGCGATCATTGTCCGTCCGTCCCCTTCGAAGGCGGGCTCAACGACAGCGCCGCATTCTGGTCCTCAGTCCTCAGCTCCAGAATCATGCTCTCCAGCCTGTCCAGGCTCTGGTCCCAGAAGACCCGGTAGTGCTCGAGCCAGGCAGCCACATCGCGCAGCGGGCCGGGATCGAGCCGGCAGGGCCGCCACTGCGCCTCGCGGCCACGGGAGATCAGGCCGGCCTTCTCGAGCACCTTCAGATGTTTCGAGACGGCCGGGAGGCTCATCGCGAAAGGTTCCGCCAACTCCTTGACCGAGGTTTCCCCCAGCGCGAGGCGCGCCAGGATGGCCCGCCGGGTGGGATCGGCGAGGGCAGAGAGCGTGGCGCTGAGGTGGTCCGGCGACATCAACTAAACCGATCGGTTAATTAACTGACCGGCTTACTAATGCACCAAAGCCGTAACGTCAAGCGCCCGTTGCGAGACCGCTGAACGCCCGGCCTGCCGACCATCGGCCGGTGCGATGCCGGTTGTTGTCAGGAGCGCCCGCAGCCGGCTAGAGTCAGCCATGAGCTTCGAGATCGCCGCCACGCCGCATGACGCCATCAACCGGTTGGAGGCGCTTTATGCCGAAGCGAAGGACGCGCTCCGCGCCGATCTCCAACGCTTCTTCGATACGAGACAGCCGCCGACGCCGGAGGAGCGCGCCCGCTATCGCTACCCGATGCTGCGCGTCACCTATGAGCCGTCGAAGCTGCCCGCAGCGACACGCCGCGGCTTCGCCAAATTTGCGGCGCCCGGCATCTACTCGACCACGGTGACCCAGCCGGCCGAGTTCCGGACCTATCTGCTCGACCAGCTCGACCCCCTGGTGACGGAATACGGCGCCACCATCGAGACGGGCATCAGCACCCAGGAAATTCCCTACCCCTATGCAATCGAGGGCGGCGACGAACTGGGCGGCGGCCGGATCTCGCCCGCGGAGCTTGCGCGGCATTTCCCGACGCCGCTGCTCTCGCTGGTCGGCGACGAGATCGCCGACGGCACCTTCGAGATCATCGAGGGCGAGCCACGCCCGCTCTCGCTCTTCGATGCGGTGCGCGTCGATTATTCGCTGCGGCGGCTGGTCCACTATACCGGCACCGACTGGCGGATGGTGCAGCCCTGGGTGCTGCTGACCAACTACCATCGCTATGTCGACCAGTTCGTGCGGCTGGCATTGGCCGAGATCGAGGCCGGCACCGCCGAGGCGCTCGTCGCGCCGGGCGGGATCCGGATCGACCGCGAAGGCATCGATGTCAGCGCCGCCGAGCGCGTGATGTCCGCGCCCTGGCATCGCTTCCAGATGCCGGCTTATCACCTCATCCGCGCTGGAGGCGAAGGCGTCACGCTGGTCAATATCGGCGTCGGCCCGTCCAATGCGAAGAACATCACCGACCATCTCGCGGTGCTCAGGCCGAATTGCTGGTTGATGGTCGGCCATTGCGGTGGCCTCCGGCAGACGCAGATCATCGGCGACTACGTGCTGGCCCACGCCTATCTCCGCCAGGACGGCATCCTGGATGACCATGTGCCGCCGGACATTCCGATTCCGGCGCTCGCCGAGGTCCAGGTCGCCTTGCAGCAGGCTGCGGCCGAGGTCACTGGCGAGAAGGGCGACCGGCTGAAGCAGAGGCTGCGCACCGGTACCGTCGTGACGCAGGACGATCGCAACTGGGAGCTGCGCTGGACCAAGGAGCGCCGCCGTATCAACCTGTCGCGCGCCATCGCGGTCGACATGGAATCCGGGACCATCGCAGCACAGGGCTACCGGCTACGCGTGCCCTACGGCACCTTGCTCTGCGTCTCCGACAAGCCGCTGCATGGCGAGATCAAGCTGCCGGGCGCCGCCAACGCCTTCTATGAGCGCGCTGTCGGCGAGCACCTGAAAATTGGACTTGCAGCGCTGGAGAAGCTCAAGGAAGCCGGCAGCACGATCCATTCACGCAAGCTGCGTTCCTTCGACGAGCCGCCCTTCCGCTAGAGGCCCCTGCACGTCCGCCCCATGACAGCCGCGCCTCCGCGATGCTAGGTGAAGGGCTTCTTGCCTCGGGAGCCCGCCCTTGTCCGCATCTCGCTCCGTCCTGCTGATCATCGGCGGGGGTATCGCCGCCTACAAGGTGCTGGAGCTGATCCGGCGCCTGAAGGACCACGGCATCACCTCGCGCTGCATCCTGACCAAAGCCGGCGAAGAGTTCGTGACGCCGCTCGCCGTATCGTCGCTGGCGGGCGAACGCTGCTTCACCGATTTGTTCTCGCTGACCGACGAAGCCGATATCGGCCATATCGCGCTGTCGCGCTCGACCGATCTGGTCGTCGTCGCTCCCGCGACCGCCGACCTGATCGCCAAGATGGCGACGGGCCTTGCCAATGACCTTGCCTCGACGGCCCTGCTCGCCACCGACAAGCGCATCCTGATCGCGCCCGCGATGAACCCGCGCATGTGGGAGCATCCGGCGACACGGCGCAACATGGCGCAGCTCGAGAAGGACGGGGTGCTCGTCGTCGGGCCGAACTCCGGTGCCATGGCCGAGCGAGGCGAGAACGGACCCGGCCGCATGGCCGAGCCTCATGAGCTGCTGGCGGCGATCGAACAGGCGCTGGCCGGCGAAACCCGGCTCTCCCCGGGTGGAACGATCGGCTTCCTCGGTCGCAGTCCGGGCGGCGCGTCCGGTKCCCCCAAGCTGCTCGCCGGCAAGCGCGTGCTGATCACCTCCGGGCCGACGCATGAACCGATCGACCCCGTGCGCTACATCGCCAACCGCTCCTCCGGAAAGCAGGGTCACGCGATCGCAGCCGCCGCCGCGGCCGCGGGCGCCAGCGTGACATTGGTGTCCGGCCCGGTCGCGATCGCMGATCCGGAGGGGGTGACCACGATCCATGTCGAATCCGCCCGCGATATGTTGGCCGCAGTCGAAGGCGCGCTGCCGGCGGATATCGCGATCTTCGCCGCCGCGGTCGCCGACTGGCGCGTTGCGGAAGAGGCGCCCGGCAAGCTCAAGAAGCAGGCCGGCGCGAGCGCGCCTGCCCTCGCCCTCGTCGAGAACCCGGACATCCTGGCGACGATCGCCGCACGCGAGATCGATCGCCCCGCCCTCGTCGTCGGCTTCGCCGCCGAGACCGACCGCGTGATCGACTATGCCCGCGCCAAGCTGGCAAAGAAGGGCTGCGACCTGATCGTCGCAAACGATGTCGGCGGCACCGGAGTGATGGGCGGCGACGCCAACACCGTGCATCTCGTCACCTCCGACAATGTCGAAACCTGGCCGACCCTGCCCAAGGGCGAGGTCGCGAGCCGGTTGATTGCGCATCTGGCGCGMATGCCGCAGGCCAGCAAGACGGACCGCTGAGCGCCATGGTCACGCTTCCCATCAAGCGCCTGCCCCATGGCGCCGACCTGCCGCTGCCGGCCTATGAGAGCAGCGGCGCCGCCGGCATGGACCTCCGTGCCGCCCTGGCCGCCGATGAGCCCTGCGTTCTGGCGCCGGGCGGACGCGGTCTCATCCCGACGGGGATCGTGCTGCAATTGCCGCAGGGTTTCGAGGCGCAGGTCCGGCCGCGCTCGGGCCTCGCCTTCAAGCATGGCGTCACGGTGCTGAATTCGCCCGGCACCGTCGACAGCGACTATCGTGGGGAGATCAAGGTGATCCTGATCAATCTCGGCGCAGAAGACTTCGTGATCCGGCACGGCGACCGCATCGCCCAACTCGTGGTMGCCCCGGTCTCACAGGCGGCCTTGGTCGAGGCTGCCACACTCGACGAGACCGCGCGCGGGGACGGCGGCTTCKGCTCGACCGGCATCGCTGGGAGCAAGGCGACGGCGCAAGGTGGCGGCCAATGATGCCGCTCTCGCACCGCAGCCTCCTCGCCGTCGCCGCAGTCGTCGATATCGCGCTGCATGCTCGCCCGTCGCCCGTCGCCGCCAAATTCCTGGCTGCACGCCACGACCTGCCGCCGCGCCATCTCGAAACCATGCTGCAGGCGCTCGTGCGCGCCGGCATCCTGAAGGGCGTGCGCGGTCCGCGCGGCGGCTATGAGCTCGCTCGCGAACGCCGCCGCATCACCGCCGGCGATATCGCGCGTGCGGCCATGCAGGAAACGAGCGATGAAACCACGCCCCTGCCGCAGTCCCGCCTTATCGACGAGGTGGTCGGCCCGGCGCTGAGGCGGGCGACCGATGCCTTCCTGGCCGAGCTCGACAGCGTCACCGTCGAAGATCTCTGTCGCCAGTCCGAGCAGAAGTCGGTCTTCGGAGAGATCGCCCAGAGAGCCGATTTCACAATATAATTATGTTATTAAACTAATTATTCGACATAAGATGTGAAATACGTTAGCCCTTCCATCCTGACCATATGACGCAAKGGAGGCCGCTATGGCCGAAGCAGCACAGAAGCTCAATCCCGCACAGGACAAGGCGCCCGGTCGAGGCCGGGTCTATGAGTCGATCACCGATACGATCGGTGACACTCCGCTGGTGCGGCTGAACCGTCTCCCGGCAGAACGCGGCGTCAAGGCGACGATCCTTGCCAAGCTCGAATTCTTCAACCCGATCTCCAGCGTCAAGGATCGTATCGGCGTAAACATGGTCGATGCGCTCGAAGCCTCAGGCGTTCTGAAGCCGGGCGGCACGCTGATCGAGCCGACCTCGGGCAATACCGGCATCGCGCTCGCCTTCGTCGCTGCCGCGCGCGGCTACCGCCTGATCTTGGTCATGCCGGAGACGATGTCGCTGGAGCGTCGCAAGATGCTGGCCCTGCTCGGCGCCGAACTCGTGCTGACGCCCGGCCCGGGCGGCATGCGCGGTGCCGTGGCCAAGGCCGAAGAGCTCAAGGCCGAGATCCCGGGTGCGATCATTCCGCAGCAGTTCGAGAATCCGGCCAACCCCGAGATTCACCGCAGGACGACCGCCGAAGAGATCTGGAACGACACCAACGGCGAAATCKACATCTTCGTCTCCGGTGTCGGCACCGGCGGCACGATCACCGGTGTCGGCCAGGTGCTGAAGCCCCGCCGGCCCGGGCTGAAGGTCATCGCGGTCGAGCCTGAAGACTCCCCGGTTCTCTCCGGCGGCCAACCCGGTCCGCACAAGATCCAGGGCATCGGCGCCGGTTTCGTTCCCGGCGTGCTCGATCGCTCGGTGATCGATGAGGTGGTGACTGTCGGCAACCAGACCTCCTTCGACACGGCTCGCGCGCTGGCCCGCCTCGAAGGCATTCCGGCCGGCATCTCCTCGGGCGCGGCAGTCGCTGCCGCGCTGGAAATCGGCGCGCGTCCCGGCAACGAAGGCAAGACCATCGTCGTGATCATCCCCTCCTTCGCCGAGCGCTATATTTCGAGCGCTCTCTTCGAAGGCCTGTGATCTCCAGCGCGCTTCAGGTCGTCCGGCTCAGCGAAACGCTGCCGGACGATTTTTCTGCCCTGCAGGACGAAGCGGCGGCCGAAGGCTACCGCTTCGTCGACGGTTTGCGGGACGAGTGGCAATCCGGCCGTTATCGTGACGCCGACGAGCGGAATGCCCTGTTTGCGGTGTTTCGCGATGGGGTGCTCGCCGCGATCGGCGCGGTGACGCCGGACCCTTATGACCCAGCGCCCGACCTCCTGCGCATTCGCCATGTCTATGTCCGGCCGACCGGCCGGCGCCGAGGCGTCGGCCGCCTGCTGGCGAGCGCACTCGTGCAACAAGGGCTGTCGCTGGCGCCGAGGCTCTCGCTCAACGCTGCGGATTCCGGCGCGGCCGCTTTCTGGGAAGCCATGGGCTTCAAGCCCGATGGCGGCGGTACACGCCGCAGCCATCTGCTCACGCGCTAGGATCGAAGCCTGGATCGGCGTCCCGAAAACCGCACCCCACCTTTCGGGCCGAGGCTTTCGTGTTTGCATCGGCTTTCCCGAAAACCGCGCCCCACTTTTCGGGCCGATCCGTTAGCGACGCAGGATCAGACGGTTATTCCAGGGGTCGGCAACGGTGACGGTGCCTCCCTGATCACGACCGCCGGCAGCGATCATCCGCGTCCGCATCGCCGCGAAGGCCGGGTCGTCGGCGGCGACGAGCTCGAAGCTCGCGAGCCCCGCATCGCTGTCAGCCCGCAGGCCTGCCCCCCGGCTGCCCCAGACATTGACGGCGATATGGTGATGGTAGCCACCGGTCGCGAGGAAGCTGGCGCCGGGATAATGCACCATCACGTCAAAACCGAGCCCATCGCGGTAGAAGCCCTCGGCCTGCGCGGTGTCGCCGACGCGCAAATGAACATGCCCCATGCCCGTGCCAGTCGGCATGCCGGGATAGGCGGCTCCGTCCGACTCACGCAGGAGCAGGTCGAGATCGAGCCGATCGGTCGACATCTTGATGGCGCCGCCATCAAGTCGCGGCCATTCCGGCCGGCTGCGATCACGATAGATTTCGATGCCGTTGCCTTCCGGATCGGAGAGGTAGAGCGCCTCGCTGACGAGATGGTTCGAGGCGCCTTCCAGCGGCACTCGGGTCCTGGCCGCATGCGCCAGCCAGTTGGCGAGGTCACGGCGCGATGGCAGCAGGATCGCGAGATGGAAGAGGCCGGCGGCCGATACCGGTGCGCTCGCCCCCCCTTCGAGCCGCACCAGCGGCACGCCGTCGACACCGAGCACGGAGAGGCCGGGCTCTTCCGAGATCAGCGTCAGCCCGATCGCGTCGCGATAGAAGGCCGTCAGGCGCGGCAGATCGCGCACCCGCAAGGAGACCGCGCCAATGTGAAGGGGCGCGTCATAGGCCTCAAGCCGTACCGGTGACGAAACCTTGTCCTTAACCGTGAGCATCGCCGCCTCCGAAAATGATGCGGCCCGACGTCCGCCGCAGTCTTCAAATGGCAAGAAACCGAGCCATTGTCGCCCCTTGGCATGGCAAGACCAAGATTGCAGCCGCGCAATATCGCGGGGCCGTCAGACCGGGCTCGGCCGGTCGATCGCAAAATCAGAGAACCAGGCCTCCTCCCTGCCCTCTAGCAGGGCGCCGAGGAGACGAGACGCGAGGAAGCTGAAGGTGATGCCGTTGCCGCCATAGCCATAGGCCGCCAGCAGGCGTGGCTGGCCAGGGACCCGCCCGATCAGCGGCAACCCGTCCCCGGTCTGGCCGAAGGCCCCGGACCAGGTGTGAGCAAGCGAGAGCCGCGCAGCCGGCACAAGGGCCGCGAGCTTGCCGAGCAGCGCCTCTGTCTTCTCCGGCCCGAGACGCTCGCGCAGATCGGCGTCATCGCTCCCCTCGTCCTCGCCTCCGATGACGATGCCTCCATCGGCCGTGGTCCGGCAGTAGACATAGTCCGTCGAAGCCTCCCAGACGAGCGCACGCCGAGGCCAGAGCGCCTGTGCGGGCTGCGGCTGCGTCGCCAATGCCCAACTCGAGGCGATGCGATGCAGATCGCTCCGGACGCAATCTGGCATGACATAGCCGGCTGCCAGGACGACATGACCGGCTTCGATCGTGTGGCCAGCGCCGAGCTGGACCATGGCGGAGCGACCCTGGCCATCGAATGCCACCGCCTCGTCGCGGATAAGACGCGCGCCCCGCGCTGCCGCCACGCCGAGCAGGGCATGGCACAGGCTGAGGGGGTCTGCTTCCGCCGATCCGGGCGAGACGATGGCTGCCGCCCGGTCGAACCCGAACTCGCGCAGCAGCAGGTCATGGCCGAGCAGGGAGCCGGGCAGGCCAGCGCGCTCCCGCAGGAGATGCTCGTCCAGCAATTCACGCGCCCCGGTCTCGCCAGCTGCGAGATAGACCGTGTCACGGGGATGGAAGGCGCAGCGCAGTTGTTGGCCCAGGACCAGCTCACGAAGCCCCGCCACGGCCCGAAGGCTGCGCCGATAGATATCCGCCGCCCGTTCGAAGTCGTAGAGCGCCGAAAGCCGCCGCAAGGGCTGGTCGATCTCCCATTGCAGCATCGCAGTGCTGGCCACCGTGCTGCCGAAGCCTGGTCTTTCACGATCGACGAGCACGACCTGCCGCCCACGCGCGGTCAGATGTTCCACCAGCATCGCCCCCGTGATGCCGCCGCCGATGATCGCCACGTCGCAGCGAATATCCGCTTCGAGCGTCTCGCCTCGCGGATGTCCGGCATCTGTGCGCCAGGGGCTCGAACCGCTGCGCAGGTCGCTCTGGCGCGTGTCGTCGGGATCCAGCATCGCCTACTCGTCCGCCATGGCAGCACCGACCCTGTCCGCCATGGTCGCGCCCCTGCGGCCGAGAGGCTTGGGTCGCCCGATCGTGGTGTCGCGCTCGGTCTGATGCTCRAGTTCGGCATTGAGTTCGGCACCGGCGAGCACGATCATCGCCGACAGCCAGAGCCAGGTCATGAAGACCACCACCGTCGAGAGCGAGCCATAGGTCGCCGTGTAATTGCCGAGCGTGCCGACATACCAGGAGAAGGCCCATGACGCGGCCGCCCAGAGCAGCGAGGCGGCGATCGCGCCTGGCATGACCCAGGCGAAGCGCGGCCGCCGCCTGCTCGGTCCGATCCAGTAGAGGCAGGCGATCGCCAGCGTCGCCATCACGACGAAGGTCGGCCAGCGCACCAGCCGGACCAGTTGCTCGAGTTCGTAGTGGAACGGGAAGAACGCGGAGATGACCGGCAGGATGGCGATCGCGATCAGCGCCGCCATCAGCAGCACGACCCCGCTCAGCGTGGTCAGCAGCGAGATCAGGTTCAGCTTGAAGAAGCTGCGCTTCTCCCGTTCGCGATAGATGATGTTGAGCGCATCGAAGACCGCCTTCACCGCGGCGTTCGCACTCCAGGCCGCCACGAGCAGGCTGACAAGGACAGCAAGGGACAGGCCGGTGCTGGATTGTGTCGCAAGCCGCATCGCTTGCTCGCGGATCAACTCGCGTGCGGCAGTTGGAAAGACCGTGGTGAGGCTGTCGAGCTGGCCGGCGATGGTCAGCGGGTCGGTGAAATAGCGGTACAGCGCGACAAGGAGCGAGAGCGCCGGGACAAGCGAAAGCAAGGTGAAGAAGGCGACCGCACCAGCCAGAGAACTGAGACGGTTATCGGCAACATTGCCGGCAAAGCGCAGCAGGACATCCTTCCAGCCAAGCCAGGTCATCTCGAGCGGCGAAGCCGCGTCGCGGCCGCGTGCAACCTCCTCTCGCGAAGGCCGCGCACGCCAGCGCGAGATCGCCTCGGCCACGTAGCCCAGCGCCACCCCCGCGCCCGCTGCGCCCGTGATGCGTTTCAAGAAGGCCATGAAAAGTCTCCGCCGCCGCGGTGGGTCGACACGCGGCCTGGCACCAGCCTAGGGCAAACCGGGCGGACGACGAGTTTGTTCCCTGCGCGGCGGGCCACCCCAGGCCGCTTATCCGTTTGTTAACCTTAACAGTTCCTAATCAGAGCCAGAAAACGCGCGCTTCACATGCGTCAGCAAAGGCTTGCGACCTCCTCGTCCCGGATGACGGGAGGCACCGCATCTGGCCACCCGATCGGCGAACGACATACAGAGACCTGCGATGAAGATGTTCCTGAAAGCCGGCCTTGCGAGCCTCGCACTTCTGGCTGGCGGCGCGGCCTCCGCGGCGGACATGCCCTATCGCAAGGGCACGCTGCCGCCGGCTCCTGCACTGCCGGAATTCTTTTCCTGGACCGGGTTCTACGCCGGCGGCCAGATCGGTTATTCCTGGGGCTCGGAGCGCACCCGCTTCATCGCCGCCAACGGCATCGGCGCGGCTTTCACCTCCGATACCGATTCGGTGCTCGGCGGCGGACATGCCGGCTTCAATTACCAGTTCGGCTCCTATGTCCTCGGCATCGAAGGCGATATCGAGGCCCTGAATAGCGATGGGCGCTTCCGTCATGCCCTCGGCATCGGTGAGGTKAAACGCGACTGGCAGGCTTCGGTGCGCGGTCGCCTGGGCTTTGCGATGGACCGCTTCATGATCTATGCCACGGGTGGCGCGACTTTCACCGAGTTCGACCAGCAGCTCTTCGATCCGGCTTCGGGAGCACGTGACAGCGCCCAGACATCGCGCTCGGGCTGGAGCGTGGGCGGCGGTCTTTCCTTTGCGCTGACCGACCACCTGATCGCCGGCGTCGAATACCGCTACACCGATTTCGGCCGGTTCAACCGCCTGGCGCGCGGCGCCTTCCTTGGCGTGACGACCGATCAGGATTCGACGCTGCATAGCGTCCGCACGAGCCTGAGCTACAAGTTCTGACGKGACGAAGCCCGGATCAGAAGCCCGTGCGCTGGCGAATGGCGGCAGCGAGCGTGCCGTCGTCGAGATAGTCGAGCTCGCCGCCGACCGGCACGCCATGGGCGAGCTTCGTCACCTTGACCGGCAAATGGGCAAGCAGATCGGTGATGAAATGCGCCGTGGTCTGCCCGTCGACCGTGGCGTTGAGCGCCAGGATGACCTCCTTCACGGCCGGGTCGGAGGCACGGGCCACCAGCGCATCGAGCGTCAGGTGCTCGGGCCGGATGCCGTCGAGCGCCGAGAGCACGCCGCCCAGAACATGATAGCGCCCTGAAACAGCGCCCGAGCGCTCGAGCGCCCATAGGTCGGAGACGTCCGCGACGACGACGATCACCCCATCGTCGCGGCGGGCGTCGCGACAGACCGAGCAGGGATTGCTGGTATCGATATTGCCGCAGGTCGTGCAGACGACGATGCGTTCGCGCGCGGTCGCCATGGCCTCGGCGAGCGGGCCCAGAAGCTGCTCGCGCTTCTTGACGAGATGCAGGGCAGCGCGCCGGGCCGAACGCGGCCCGAGGCCCGGCAGCTTGGCGAGAAGCTGAATCAGCCGCTCGATCTCGGGGCCGGCAATGGCGCGTGACATGCGGGCCTGCAGCTCAGAACAGTTTCATGCCGGGCGGGATCGGCAGGCCCTTGGTGATCTCAGCCATGCGCTCCTGCATCACCCGCTCGGCGCGGGCGCGGGCGTCGGTGCTGGCCGCGACGATCAGATCCTCGAGTATCTCGCGCTCGTCGGCCATCATCAGGCTCGGGTCGATCCGGACCGACTTGAGCGCGCCCTTGGCGGTCATCGTCACGGTGACCATGCCGCCGCCGGAGGCGCCCTCGACCTCGATCGTGTCGAGCTCGGCCTGAACATCGGCCATCTTCTGCTGCATCTGCTGCGCCTGCTTCATCAGGCCCATCATGTCGCGCATGGTGTCTCTCCGTATGCGAAAGTGTCAGAAATCGACGCCGTCGAAATCCGGC
Source organism: Allobosea sp. 05T422_2 (assembly GCF_056396265.1). Lineage (NCBI taxonomy): Bacteria > Pseudomonadati > Pseudomonadota > Alphaproteobacteria > Hyphomicrobiales > Alloboseaceae > Allobosea > Allobosea sp. 05T422_2. The sequence goes on from NZ_JBFTLD010000018.1 coordinate 27,826, forward strand.
TCGCTGTCGTCGAACAGCGGCTCGGCATCAGACATGTAATCATCGTCGGCCGAGCCCGAGGATTGCGCCTCGGCAGCTTCAGCCGCGCGCGGATCGCGCACGTTGACAATGCGGGCGCCGGGAAAGCGCTCCAGGACAGCCTTCACCGCTGGATGAGCGGCAGCGTCGCTCTCGCGCTGGTCTTTGGCGGCAACGGCCTGCTCGCGCAGCGTCGCGCCCCCCTCCGTATTGACGATGACGACCATCCAGGTCTGTCCCGTCCATTCCTTGAGGCGGCGCGACAGATCATTGGCGAGCGTGCGTGAACCACCTTCGACCAGGGCGAACTCGATCCGCCCCTGTTCGAAGCGAACGGGCCGCACATCGCGCTCGAGCGCAATCTTCAAGGTGATGTCGCGATTCTGCGAGGCGAGCGCGACGATATCTTCGATCGAAGCGACGAGCACGGCCKGGGCCGCAACCGCACGAGGGGCGGCAGCGGGCGCGGGGTTCGCGCTGGCGAGCACAGGCCGTGCCGCGAGCGCCGTGTTGCCGCCACCGGAGGGAGGGCGGGGCGCTGCGCCCCCCCCGCCATTGCCCGATCCGGCGGGAGAGCCATTGCCGTCGCGCAGCATCCGCATGGCCTCGTCGGGCGTCGGCAGGTCGGCCGCATGGGTGAGACGGACCAGCACCATCTCGGCCGCCATCACCGGCCTGTCGGCCTGTTTCACCTCAGCCATGCCGCGCAACAGCATCTGCCAGGCGCGGGCCAGCACGCGCACCGACAGTCGGGCCGCGAAATCACTGCCGCGCACGCGCTCGGCCTGGCTCAGGCCGTTATCCCGGGCGGCTTCGGGCACGAGCTTCAGACGCGTCACCAGATGGGTGAACTCGGCGAGATCGGTCAGCACCACGACCGGATCGGCACCGGCATCATATTGCGCCMTGAGTTCACCGAGCGCCGCCGCGATATCGCCCTTCATCACCGACTCGAACAGGTCGATGACGCGGGCCCGGTCGGCGAGKCCGAGCATGGAGCGCACATCCTCGAGCGTGATTCGGCCGGCCGCATGGGCGATGGCCTGGTCGAGGATCGAGAGAGAATCGCGAACCGAGCCTTCGGCGGCGCGGGCGACGGCACCGAGCGCCTCCTCTTCGGCGTCGACCCCTTCGGCCTTGCAGATGTTCGAGAGATGGCCGACGAGCAGGCTGCCATCGACCCGGCGCAGATCGAAACGCTGGCAGCGCGACAGCACCGTCACCGGCACCTTGCGGATCTCGGTGGTGGCGAAGATGAACTTTGCGTGCGGCGGCGGCTCTTCCAGGGTCTTGAGGAAGGCATTGAACGCCGCCCCGGTCATCATGTGCACTTCGTCGATGATGTAGACCTTGTAGCGTGCGGAGACCGGCGCATAGCGCACGCTGTCGTTGATCTGGCGGATATTGTCGACGCCATTGTTCGAGGCGGCATCGATCTCCATCACGTCGATATGCCTGCCCTCGATGATTTCGCGGCAATGCAAGCCGAAACGCGAGAGATCGGTGGTCGGCCCACCCGCCCCATCCGCGCTCTGGAAATTCAGGGCACGCGCCAGGATGCGGGCCGTGGTCGTCTTGCCGACACCGCGGACGCCCGTCAGCATCCATGCCTGCGGGATGCGGCCGGCGGCGAAGGCGTTGGTCAGAGTACGCACCATGGCGTCCTGGCCGATCAGGTCGCCGAAATGGGCCGGACGGTATTTGCGCGCAAGCACCCGGTAAGGCGCCGCGGTCGCGACGGGCGCTGGCGCGAGGCCGGGAAAACCCAGCTCTTCAACGGAATCGGCAGCGGCGGTCTCGTCGGTCATCCGCATGCTTTCGCCAATCGGGAGGCGACGGTCAACGCCGGACTTGCAATACTCCGGCCGGGACGAGGCAGGAGCGGCCCCGATCCAAGGCTTGGATCGAAGACCTGGCAAGCGGGAGCAGCGCGCAAGGCAGCCGCAAAGTGGGAGGCTGGACGAAGACCCGTTCGGTCTCGTTAGGGCTGCTTCCTTCCGGACCTGACCCGGTTGGCGAGTGAGACGTCCCTCGCCAACCTCCCGGGCGCTATATCGTGCATGTCGATCGAGAGCGCAAGCGCGAGCTACGCCTTGTCGCGCAGTTCGCCCGGGCGCTTCCCCTCCTACCGCGCGAAGAGATTTTGCCGCGCGAAGAGATGATTTTGCCGCGCGAAGAGATGTTGCGCATGGGCATCAAGGATCGCATCTGACCGAAACCAGCCGCTCGGCCGCCTCCCCAGCGCCGGCGCGAGCCGCTCTATGACAGAGCCGGCCCGATGAACCTCGGCGTCGTCAGCCTTGCCGCACGGGCGGCCCCTGGCGACGCCCTGCCTCTTTTCACGATCGAAGGCCCTCTGCACGCCGACTGCGTCGCGGCTCCTGATGATCAACGTCTTCAAGGCACGGGCGGGCCGAGGAGCCGGGCCTGTCGATCCGCGCGGCATCGTCGCAGGATGCGCCTTCGGCATTGACTCGCCCCCGCCCTTCCGCCATAAGCCCGCGACCTGCGCAGCCTTTCGGGCGGCGCCGCCCCTTTTGCATGACAGGCTTGGCCGGCCGATTTTCCCCAGCGGGAACCCGGTCGCCATGCCGGAACAAGGCCCCGGAGACGGACCGTGAAGAGAACCTATCAACCCAGCAAGCTGGTTCGCAAGCGCCGCCACGGTTACCGCGCCCGTATGGCGACAAAGGGTGGCCGCAAGGTCATCGCCGCCCGCCGGGCGCATGGCCGCAAGCGCCTGTCGGCCTGAGCGACCGGCGCGTGACCTGCGCGCCGTTTCCGGAAGACAGGCCCATCGCCATGCGCCACGCCCGTCTGACCGAACGCAAACAGTTTCTGGCGGCGGCCGAGCATGGCCGCCGTTTTCGTTCGCCTGCCTTCACGGCGCAGGTGCGCGATGCCGCGGGTGAAGAAGGCCGTCACGGCCTGCGCCTCGGCCTGACCGCTTCCCGCAAGGTCGGCGATGCCGTTGAGCGCAACCGCATCCGGCGCCGTCTGCGCGCCGCCGCGAAACAAGCCCTTGCCGCCCAGGCCGACCGGCCCTGCGATCTCGTGATCGTCGCGCGGCGCGAGGTGCTGACAGCTCCGTTTTCCGCGCTGATCGCCGATCTTTCCGTCGCACTCGATCGCGCCAGACCCGCAAAACCCGGCCGCAGGCCGACCGACAAGCGCCCCACCAGTGGTGGCACCCGTCCCCAGCCTTAGGCCAAAAGCCCTTCGGGGCATTCAGCGAGATCCGTTTCCGGTCATGATGAAAGAAGACAATCGCAACCTGCTTCTGGCGATCACCCTGTCGGTGGTCGTGCTGCTCGGCTGGCAGTTCTTCTACGGCGTGCCGCAGATGGAAAAGCAGAAGCAKGCCGCGCAGCAGAGCCAGCAGGCGCAGACCCAGACGGCCCAGCCGGGCTCGTCGGCTACTCCGGCTCCGGCGACCGTTCCAGGCCAGCCGGCAGCGACCGCCGCTCCCGGCACGGCCCAGGCCGTCGCTGCTGTCGAGACCCGCGAGCAGGCGCTCGCACGCGGTCCGCGCGTCAAGATCGACACGCCCAAGATCGCCGGCTCGATCTCGCTCACCGGCGCGCGCATCGATGACGTCTCGCTCAGGGCCTATCACGAGACCGTAGACCGCAGCAGCCCGAACATCGTGCTGCTCTCGCCGCTCGGCGGACCCAACGCCTATTATTCCGATTTCGGCTGGGTCGCCGCACCCGGCGCCAATGTGGTGCTGCCGAATGCGACGACCGTCTGGACCGCGGACGCCCAAGTGCTGCGCCCCGGTACGCCGCTGACGCTGACCTGGGACAATGGCCAGGGCCTGTTGTTCAAGCGGATGATCTCGGTCGATGACAACGCCATGTTCTCGATCCGCGACGAGGTCGAGAACAAGGGCGGTGCGCCGGTCACGCTGTATCCGTTCGGCCAGGTGGTTCGCCACGGCAAGCCGCATACGCTTGGCTACTACGTGCTGCACGAAGGCCTCGTCGGCAATCTCGGCGAGCAGGGCCTGCAGGAATACACCTACGACAAGATCGACAAGGAGCCGACGCTCTCGCCCGGCACCACCGGCAAGGTCTGGAAGGACGCCGTCGGCGGCTTCCTCGGCATCACCGACAAGTACTGGGCGGCCGCGGTCATCCCCGATCAGCAGCGCAAGTATGACGGGCGCTATTCCTCGGTCCAGACCGGCAATTCGCACACCTACCAGGCCGATTTCCTGGGCGAGGCCGTCACGGTCGCGCCGGGCGCCAGCGCGACCGCCAATGCCCGGCTCTTCGCCGGCGCCAAGGAAGTCGCGGCCATCGACGGCTACGAGAAGAATCTCGGCATCAAGCGCTTCGAGCTGATGATCGACTGGGGCTGGTTCTATTTCATCACCAAGCCGCTCTTCTTCGTGATGGACTGGGTCTACAAGCACGTCGGCAATTTCGGCGTCTCGATCCTGATCGTCACCGTGCTGCTCAAGGCCCTGTTCTTCCCGCTCGCCAACAAGTCCTACGCCTCGATGGCGAAGATGAAGGCGGTGCAGCCGGAGATGCTCGCCATTCGCGAGCGCTACGCCGACGACAAGATGAAGCAGCAGCAGGCTCTGATGGAGCTGTACAAGACCCAGAAGATCAACCCGCTCGCCGGCTGCTGGCCGGTACTGGTGCAGATCCCGGTCTTCTTTGCGCTCTACAAGATCCTGTTCATCACCATCGAGATGCGGCACGCGCCGTTCTTCGGCTGGATCAAGGATCTTGCCGCGCCCGATCCGACCTCGGTCTTCAACCTGTTCGGGCTGCTGCCCTTCGCGGTCCCCGCGATGCTGATGATTGGCGCTTGGCCGATCTTCATGGGCATCACCATGTTCATCCAGATGAAGATGAACCCGGAGCCGCCCGATCCGGTGCAGAAGATGATGTTCACCTGGATGCCGGTGTTCTTCACCTTCCTGCTCGGCTCTTTCCCGGCCGGTCTGGTGATCTACTGGAGCTGGAACAACCTGCTCTCGATCGTCCAGCAGGGCTTCATCATGCGCAAGCACGGTGTGAAGATCGAACTGTTCGACAATCTGAAGAGCATGTTCGGCAAGAAGCCGGCTGCGGCGGCAGCAACGGCGACGCCGGCGCCCGGAAAGCCGGCGAACAGCAACAAGGCGAAGTAAGCCTCCGGGCTGCGACGCGACGCCCCTCTCCCTCGGGAGGGGGGCTTTTTGCTTTTTTTTCGGACCTTGTTCACGCTGCCTTCGAAAGGGAGCCTCCATGCCGCTTCCCGATCCGCGGACCCTTCACCCGATCCCGGGCTGGAAGGGCACGGCCTTCCTGAAGGCCGTCGTCGACCACCCGCTGATCGAGGTCGGCGACTACAGCTATTATGACGACTCGCGCGGGCCGGAGCACTTCGTCGGCCGCTGCGTGCGCTATCACTTCGACTTCATCGGCGACCGGCTGATCATCGGAAAATTCGTCGCCATCGCCCAGGCGGCACAGTTCATCATGAATGGCGCGAACCACCCGATGGGCGGCTTCTCGACCTATCCATTCCAGATGTTCGGATTCGAGGGCGCTCCCGAGATGACGCCGGACAGGCTTGGCCTGCGTGGCGACACGGTGATCGGCAATGATGTCTGGATCGGCCGCGAGGCGGTGATCATGCCCGGCGTGACGATTGGCGACGGCGCCATCATCGGGACACGGGCCCAGGTCTCGCGCGATGTGCCAGCCTATGCGGTGGTTGTCGGCAATCCCGGTCAGATCGTAAAGATGCGCTTCCCGGCCGAGACGATCGCGGAACTCCTCGCCATTCGTTGGTGGGATTGGGATGCAGAGACAATCTCCCGCAATCTCGGTGCAATCGCCGGCGCCAACATCGACGCCTTGCGCGCCGCCGTGTAGGCAGGACCCATGACAGCAAGCACGACAACCCCCTTCACTCCGGACGAGATCGAGAGCGCTCGCAAGCTCTTCGAAGGTCCCTGGGATTTCGTCTGGGCCTCGACCAAGATCGACGACCTGCCCCCCATGGTMGGCCAGGAGATCGCCTTTGCCGGGCGCTCCAATGTCGGCAAGTCGAGCCTGATCAATGCCCTGACGCGGCGCAATGCGCTGGCCCGGACATCGCATACGCCGGGCCGTACCCAGCAGCTCAATTTCTTCCGTCAGGTCGGGCATGATGAGCGCCTGACCATCGTCGACATGCCCGGCTACGGCTATGCCGCCGTCGGGCGCGACAAGGTCGCAGCCTGGACCAATCTGATCCACGAATATCTGCGCGGCCGCTCCAACCTGATGCGGGTCTATGTGCTGATCGACGCCCGCCATGGCATCAAGGATGTCGACGGCGCGGTGCTGGAGACGCTCGACAAGGCCGCCGTCTCCTATCAGGTCGTGCTGACCAAGGGCGACGCGATCAAGAAGGCCGACCAGCAGTTCATGCAGGAAGCGACCTTCGACGAGATCAAGCGCCGGCCGGCCGCCTTCCCCGAGGTGCTGCTCACCTCGAGCGAAAAGGGCCTCGGCATTCCGGAGCTGCGCGCAGCGATCGCGCGCGTATTGGCAGAGCGGGCATAAGCCTCGCGGCTGCCGTGATGGCGAGGGAGGCGAGGCAATCCGGCCAGGCCTCCTCGCGAGGCCCCGCACGCCAGCATTTCGGTCCGGTCCAGAGAAAGTGATCCTGCCATGAGCGCCGCAAAGATTCATCTCACGCTGGCCGCGCTGATGGGCCTTGCGGGCGTGACGCTCCTGGCTGCGGCAGCGCATGGGCCAGGCACGAGCGGCCTCCAGACCGCCGGCCAGATGCTGCTGACCCACGCTCCCGTGATCCTGGGCGCAACGGCCGCACGCAAGGCCGGCCTGCTCTCCGATCTGCTGGCACGGGTCGCGCTCTCCGTCATCATCATCGGCGTCGCGCTCTTTGCCGCCGATCTCACCCGGCGTGGCTTCTATGACGAGCGGCTCTTTGCGGGCGCCGCACCTGCTGGCGGCTTCCTGATGCTGGCCGGCTGGCTCGCGCTGGCCTTCTCCGCCCTGTTCGCGCGGCGTAGCTGAACCGCGCCCGCCGGCTTCCGCCCCGGCCATTCTTCGGCTAGAAGGCCCGGCGCGCGATCCTCGCGTCCCGCGGAGCCTGCCGATGATCAATCCCGCCGTCCACCTGACGCCGTCGCAATCGGCAGAACTGCTGGTTCAGGCGCTGCCGCATATGCAGCGCTACGATCAGGAAATCATCGTGATCAAATATGGCGGCAACGCCATGGGCGATGCCGCGACCGCCGAGGATTTTGCCGAGGATATCGTCCTGCTCGAGCAGTCCGGCCTGAAGCCGGTCGTCTGCCATGGCGGCGGCCCGCAGATCGCCCGCATGCTCGACAAGCTCGGCATCAAGTCGGAGTTCAAGCAGGGCCTGCGGGTCACCGACCGCGCAACCGTCGATGTCGTCGAGATGGTTCTGGCCGGCTCGGTCAACAAGGAGATCGTCGGCTACATCTCGCGCGAGGGTGGCAAGGCGATCGGACTCTGCGGCAAGGACGGCAATATGGTGACCGCCCGCAAGGTGACCCGCACCGTCGTCGATCCCGATTCCAAGATCGAGCAGGTGCTCGATCTTGGCTTTGTCGGCGAGCCTGAAGCGGTGAACATCAGCGTGCTGGAGGCCGTGCTGAAGGCGGAGCTGATCCCCGTGCTGGCACCGGTCTGTGCCGCCGCCGACGGCCAGACCTACAACGTCAATGCCGATACCTTTGCGGGCGCGATCGCCGGTGCACTCAACGCCAAGCGCCTGCTGCTGCTGACCGATGTGCCCGGCGTGCTCGACAAGGACAAGAACCTGATTCCGGAGCTCACGGTGGAGCAATGCCGCCGCCTGATCGCGGACGGCACCATCTCCGGCGGCATGATCCCGAAGATCGAGACCTGCATCTACGCGCTCGAAAAGGGCGTCGAGGCGGTCGTCATCCTTGACGGAAAGATCCCGCACGCGGCGCTGATCGAGCTTTTCACCGATACCGGCTCGGGCACCATCATCAGAAGGTGATCCACCTTTGCCGGTGATGCGTGCCGGCAACGACAGGTTCATCATCCTCCCGGGGGGCGTCTCGGGAGGAGCGATCATGGATTACTCGATCACCATCGCGCTCGGCCTCGGCCTCTCGCTGGCCATGGTCGGTCTTGCACTCGTCCGCACCACATCACGACGGCGAGAGGATATCGCGCGTGTCCCGGCGCGAAGCGCCAGGTCGTTTCGGGACGAAAGGTAGGGAGACGGGCCGCATGAGTCTCAGGCGCGACCCGTTCACGCCACATGCGGCGCTTGAGAGAACGGCCTGATCATTGCTTTGATCGTGGGTCAGCAGCCTGACCGCCGATCGGCCGGTTTCGTCGCACGTCGGTAAACCTTTGCGGAAGACTTGCATGCTACGCTGACGTCGCCACATGACATAGCCCATGAATCAGAAACCGATCATATCCGCCGCTACGCCGCTCCTGCCAAATGCGGAAGCCTTTGCGCATGTCGAGCACTGGGTTTTCGATCTCGACAACACGCTCTATTCGCACGAGGCCAAAGTCTGGCCGCAGGTCGATGAGCGCATCACGCTGTTCCTCGGCGAACTGTTCGGGCTCGACGGGCTGTCGTCGCGGGCGCTGCAGAAATACTATTACCAGCGCTACGGCACGACCCTGAAGGGATTGATGGAGGAACACGGCGTCGATCCCGACGATTTCCTCGATTTCGCGCACCAGATCGACCTCTCCCTGCTCGATCCCAACCCCGCGCTTGGCGACGCCATCGCCGCCCTGCCGGGGCGCAAGCTCATCCTCACCAACGGCTCGCGCGGACATGCCGAGAATGTCGCGGGCAAGCTCGGTATCCTCCACCATTTCGAGGACATCTTCGACATCGTCGAGGCTGGCTTCCTGCCCAAGCCCGAGCGCGCGACCTATGAGCATTTCCTGGCGAAACATGCGGTCGATCCCAGCCGCGCCGCCATGTTCGAGGACATCGAGAGGAACCTGCTGGTCCCCAACGCGCTCGGCATGAAGACCGTGCTGATCCTGCCGCAGACGCCGGACCCATTCCGCGAAGCCTGGGAGCAGGCCGCGATTGAAGCCGGCCATGTCCACCACGTCACGACCGACCTCACCGGCTTCCTCACCCCGCTCGGGCGCCCGCCGAAACTGTCACGCTAAGGCGCAGATCTCGGGCGTTCCTTCCGGAGAATTTTTGTCCGTCTTTACGAACGATGGCTGAGCTGTTATTCCCCTTGTCCGTTATAACGAACGGCCGGAGTTCAGTTCATGTCAGGTCCAGACGCTGGCGCAAAGGCGCTGCATCCCGAAACGCGGCTGGTTCATGCCGGCACCCTGCGCTCGCAGTTCGGCGAGACGTCGGAAGCGCTCTTCCTGACGCAGGGCCATGTCTATGACAGCGCCGAGCAATGCGAGGCGCGCTTCCTGAACAAGGATCCGGGCTTCCAATATGCCCGTTTCTCGAACCCGACCGTGACCATGCTGGAACAGCGCATGGCCGCCTTCGAGGGTGCAGAAGCCTGCCGCGCTACGGCGACCGGCATGGCCGCCGTGACGGCAGCAGTGATGAGCCTGGTGCGTGCTGGCGACCACGTCGTCGCGGCGCAGGCCCTGTTCGGCTCCTGTCGCTATGTCGTCGAGGATCATCTGCCTCGCTACGGCGTGGAATCGACGCTGGTGAACGGCCCGGATATCGAGGCCTGGCGGAAGGCCGTGCAGCCCAACACCAAGGTCTTCTTCCTGGAAAGCCCCGCGAACCCGACACTCGAGGTCATCGACATCGCGGCCGTCGCCGCGCTGGCGAAGGAGGTCGGCGCCAAGCTCGTGGTCGACAATGTCTTCGCGACCCCGCTCTTCCAACGTCCGCTCGAACTCGGTGCCGACTGCGTCGTCTACTCGGCAACGAAACATATCGACGGGCAAGGCCGCTGCCTCGGCGGACTGGTCCTCGCCTCGGAGGAATTGATCCAGAGCGAGATCCAGACCTTTCTGCGCCAGACCGGGCCGGCGATGTCGCCCTTCAACGCCTGGGTGATGCTGAAGGCCCTGGAGACGCTGCCGCTGCGCGTCAACCGGCAGGCGCAGAGCGCCGCGATCCTTGCCGCCTGGCTGGCCAAGCAGCCCAAGCTGCCGAAAGTGATCTTTCCGGGCGACCCCAATCACCCGCAAGCCGAGATCATTGCGCGCCAGATGAGCGGTCCCTCGACCCTGATCGCCTTCGAGGTCAATGGGGGCAAGGAGGCCGTCTACCGCCTGCTCAATGCGCTCAAGCTGATCCGCATCTCCAACAATCTCGGCGACGCCAAGAGCCTGATCGTGCACCCCGCCACGACGACCCATCAGCGCTTCACGCCGGAGATTCGCGCCAGCATGGGCGTCACCGACGGGCTGGTGCGCTTCTCGGTCGGGCTCGAACATCCCGACGACCTGATCGCCGATTTCGAGCGTGCATTGGCGGCTGTCTGAGGGCCGCCCCTCAGCGAAGCGCAGAGCCGGGACCCAGGGCATTCCGGAATGGGTTCCGGAGCTCCCGTTCGGGAGAGGTCGGCGCGGCTATGCCGCGCGCTTCAGTCCCACCCTGCTCCAKATCTCGGTCAGCGCCACCACGAGCTGATCGATATCCGCATCGCTGTGCAGCGGCGACGGCGTGATGCGCAGCCGCTCGGTGCCGCGCGGCACCGTCGGATAGTTGATGGGCTGGACATAGATGTCGAAGCGCGCCAGCAGCTCGTCGCTGATCGCCTTGCACAGCCCCGCGTCGCCGACCATCACCGGGACGATATGACTGGGATTGGCGAGATGCGCGATGCCGACCGCGTCGAGCCGGCTCCTCAACGCCATGACCCTGTCGGCCTGGCGCTCGCGCTCGACTGAGCTCGTCTTGAGATGACGGATCGCGGCGAGCGCCCCCGCCGCAAGGTTCGGCGGCAGGGAGCTCGAGAAGATGAAGCCCGAGGCAAAGCTGCGGACATAGTCGCAGAGCGCGGCCGAGCCAGCGATATAGCCGCCCATCACGCCGAAGGATTTGGCCAGCGTGCCCTCGATCAGGGTCAGGCGATCGCTGAGGCCGTCGCGCTCGCTGATGCCGCCGCCACGCGGCCCGTAGAGGCCAACAGCGTGGACCTCGTCGATATAGGTCATGGCACCGAACTCGTCGGCAATGTCGCAGAAGGCGGCGACCGGGGCGATATCGCCGTCCATCGAATAAACCGACTCGAAGGCGATCAGCTTGGGCCGGGCCGGATCGATGCTCTGCAGCTTGCGGCGCAGATCGTCGGGATCATTATGGGCGAAGATCAGCTTCTCCGCGCGCGAATGCCGGATGCCCTCGATCATCGAGGCATGGTTCAGCGCATCGGTCAGGACGACGCAGCCCGGGAGCCGGGAGGCCAGTGTCGAGAGCGAGGCCCAGTTCGACATGTAACCGGAGTTGAAGAGAAGCGCTGCCTCCTTGCCGTGCAGGTCGGCCAGTTCCCGCTCAAGCAGCACATGGTAGTGGTTGGTGCCGCTGATATTGCGGGTGCCGCCGGCACCAGCGCCGCAACCGGCAAGAGCCTCCTGCATCGCGGCCAGCACGTCGGGATGCTGGCCCATGCCGAGATAGTCGTTGGAACACCAGACCGTGATCTCGCGGGGCCCGTCCGCGCCGTAGTAGCGCGCACGCGGAAAGCGCCCGACGATGCGCTCCAGATCGGCGAAGACCCGGTAGCGTCCCTCCTTGCGAAGCGCGTCGAGCTCCGTGCGGAAGAAGTGTTCGTAGTCCATCGGTGGCCTCCTGCGACGGGCCTCTCCTACGAGAGAGGAGCCTAACGCGAAATGGTGCGCGGTGTCGCGGGGGCCGTTACGGAACGACGGTTACGGCATGTACTGGCCGCCATTGACCTCGAGAATCTGGCCGGTGACGAAGCTGCCGAGTGTCTCGGAGGCGAGATAGAGGAACGCGCCGACGCATTCATCCGCCTTGCCGAGCCGGTCCATCGGGATGCCGGCCTGCATCGCGGCGAGTTGCTCGGGGGTCGAGTAGCGCTCGTGGAACGGTGTCATGATCACCCCGKGCGAAACGGCGTTGACCCGGATCCCGTGCTTGACCAGTTCGCGAGCCCAGCCGCGGGTCGCCGTCGAGATGAACCCCTTTGAGGCGGCGTAGAGCACGGAACCTGGGCCGCCACCAATGCGCGCCGCGACCGAGCTGACATTGACGATGCTGCCGCCCGTGCCCTGCGCGATCAGGGTCCTGGCCGCCTCGCGCATGAAATGCGCGACCTGGCGGATGTTGAGATCGATGATGTCGTCGATGATGCCATCGTCATAATCGGTGACCGGCACGCGCTTCACCAACCCGCCGGCATTGTTGATCAGCACATCGAGTCCGCCGAGGCCCGAAAGCGCCTCGGCCATGATGCGCGGAATCTCGCCGCTCTCCGTGACGTCGCCGCCAATCAGCACAGCCTTGCCACCGGCCGCCTCGATCTCGCGGGCCACCGCTTCCGCCTTGTCACGGCTGGCATTGTAGTGAACGCCGACGCGAGCGCCATTGGCACCGAAGGCCCGCGCAGCCGCCGCGCCAATGCCGGTGCTGGCACCGGTGATCAGTACTCTCTTGCCCCTGAGATCAGCCAATTGCGGCCAGTTCGGTGTCGAATGATCCTGTGTCATCGCGCTCGGCTCTCCCTTAATCGATTGAATTCTTGAGCACGCCTAGGAGGCGTTCCTGAACCATATCGCCTGGGGCACGGCATGCCAGCGCCTCGGTCGCAGGGCACCCGAGGCGTCGCGTCAGATCAGGCCTGCGAGAGCCTGATCAGGCTTGCGGGAGATAGGCAGCCCGCCCGCTCGCCAGAGCGGAGTCGAGGAGTTCGATACGGTCCTGGCCCCAGAAGACCTCGCCATCGAGCACATAGGAGGGCGCCCCGAAGACACCGGCGGCGATCGCGTCAACGCGATTGGCTTCATAGCGCTCAGAACTCGCCGCGCTCTCGGCGGCCGTCAGCAGGGCCTCGGCCGGAAGCCCCTCCGCGGTGGCCAGCCCGGCGATCACCGAGCGATCGCCCATGTCCCGCTCGTCCGACCAGATGGTGTGGAAGGCGCGGCGCAGGAACGCATCGGGATCATGGCCAGCCGCCACCACGGCGGTGACGAAGCGATCCGCCAGGGAAGGATCGAACGGCACATGCTTCGGCTGCAACACCAGCGGCAGGCCACGCCGTTCGCGCCAGCGCTGCAGCTCAACGAGACGATAGCGCTGGCGCGAGGGGTGGCGCTTCGGCAGCGGCAGTCCGCCCGTCTCGTCGAAAACCGCCCGCACCGGCATCGGCCGGTAGGTCACCGTCGCGCCATGGCGCTTGGCGGTCTCGAGGAAAGCCGCATGGCCGAGATAGGCCCAGGGCGAGGACAGCGTGAAGAAATAGTCGATCATGCGAGGCATTGGCAGGCGAATCCGTTGTCAGGAGCGCTCAAGATGAGGCGTTCGGCGCACAATGCGCTGCCGGGGGCTAAGCCACCAATTCCAAATCTTGACCTCGCCCATCAGTGCACGGCCTTTTTCATTGCTGYAGCCACGCCACAAGGACCGGCCGATTATTCACGAAACAGCAAAGCTGCTTGGTTTGAAACCTGAATCCGTCTTGGATCAAGGAGTTAGGGCGCAAAAACCGCCGGAAAGCCGGTTTCCCCTTTCGGATGCCATGCTCTAGACCAGAGGAAACAGAACGGACCACGCGGAAGGGACGAGCATGGCGGTTTCGATCGACGGGCGCACGCTCAAGGGCAAGCAGGTTCTCAAGGTCGCAAGGCCGGGCCCTTCCGGTCGCTACGAGAAGGCCGGCCTCGCCAAGGCGGCACGCGAGCGCATTGCGGCGACACGCGCCCATATCGATGCGCATTTCATGACCGACGATGCGCCGTTCATGTATTCCTTCAACACGGGTGTCGGCCTGTTCAAGGACCAGCGCGTGCTGATGTCGGAGATGACCGAATATCAGCGCAAGAGCGTCTACGCGCACGCGACCGGCATCGGAGAGCCATTCGCTGAAGACGTGACGCGCGCCACCATGCTGTTGCGCGCCAATGCCTTCGCCTCGAATTATTCCGGCCCCCAGGTCGAGCTCGTCGAGCGCCTGCTCGCCTGCCTCAATGCCGGCGTGCACCCGGTGATCCCGCAGAAGGGCTCGGTCGGCGCCTCCGGCGATCTCGCCCCGCTCGCCCATATGTCGGCGGCTGTCTGTGGCTTCGCCGAAGCCGAAGCGATCTACAAGGGCAAGCGCATGCCGGCGCGCGATGCGCTGGCGAAGGCTGGCCTCACACCGGATTTCCCGCTCGGCGCCAAGGATGCMTCTGCCCTGATCAACGGCTCGACGGTTTCGCTCGCGCTCGGCGTCCTGGCGAGCGAGGATGCCAAACGCCTGGTCAAGGCGGCCGATATCGGGCTCGCGCTTTCGCTGGAGGCGATGCGGGGCGAGCTTGCAGCCTTCGATCCGCGCGTCCACGCCGCGCGTCCCCATCCGGGCCAGGGGCTGGTGGCCCGCAATATCCTGAAACTGACGCAGGGCTCGAAGCGCTGCTCGGCTTCGGCCCGCGAGACGATCTACCCCGACGAGATCGGCCGCACCCCCGGCAAGCCGCCATCACCACGCGTACAGGATGTCTATTCGCTGCGCTGCGGCCCGCAGGTGCATGGTCCGGCACGCGAGGCGCTCGACTACGTGCTGCGCGTCATCGGCACCGAGACCAACTCGGCCACGGACAACCCGCTGATCTTCGAGGAAAGCGGCAGCTACACCGTGATCTCCGGCGGTCATTTCCACGGCCAATACGTCGCGCAGGCGATGGACCTACTCGCCATGGCCATGACCGATCTCGGCTCGATCTGCGAGCGTCGCCTCGCCCGGCTGATCGACCCGACGCTCAGCTACGGCCTGCCGCGCAACCTGCTCGCCGGCAAGCGCGGCCTGAATACCGGCTTCGCCACGGTGCAGTGCTCGATGTCGGCGCTGGTGATGGAGAACCGGACGCTGTCGTCGCCGGGATCCGTCGATTCGATCCCCGGCAAGTCGAATGCCGAGGACCATGTCTCGAATTCGACCTGGTGCGGCCGAAAGGCCCGCACCGTGGTCGAAAATGTCGAGATGATCATTGCCATGGAAATCCTGATGGCCTGCCAGGCGCTGACCCTGATCGCGGAGACCGCCAAGGGCCATCCGCTCGGCCGGGGCACGCAGGCGGCGCTCGACGCGTTGCGCGAGACGATCCCGCCCGCGCTCGACGGCGACCGCTGGTACGCTGCCGAGATGAATCAGGCGACGGCGCTGGTGCGCTCGGGCGCGATCGTCGAGGCGGTCGAGGCGGTGGTCGGGACGCTCGAGTAAGGCCAGCCGTCACGCGGTTTTTGCACGAAAATAGCTGCTCGGCGCGTACAGCCGAGCAGGACGAGGGGTTACCCCTCCTGCCGCGCCAGCTCCAGGACGGTCTCGAGCAGCACCCGGATCGCGATGCCGGCGTCGAGTTCGGTCATGTTCTCCAGCGGGGAATGGCTGATGCCCCTCTCGCAGCGGACGAAGAGCATGGCTGAGGGACAGAGCCGTGCCATCGCCATGGCGTCATGGCCCGCGCCGGACGGGAGACGGCGAGCACTGAGGTTCGAGCCCGTACGGGCGATGCCCGTCGCAAAGGCCTCCTGCAGCCGCTCCGCCATCGGCGTCGCATCTTCCTGCGAATAGGGCGTGATCTCCAACCCGACACCGCGCCGAGCCGCGATCGCGGCGAAGCGCTCGGCAATGGCCTTGTCCATGCTCGCCAGCGTCTCGTTGCGCGGCGAGCGGAAATCGACGGTGAAGTCGACCGCGCCGGGCACGACATTGGTGGCGCCCGGATCAGGCCTGAACACCCCTACCGTGCCGACCGCCTGCTCATGCGCAGCCGCAATATCCTCGAGCGCCAGCGCCATCTCCGCGGCAGCCGCAAGTGCATCCTTGCGCAGCTTCATCGGAACCGTCCCGGCATGGCCGGCCTCGCCGGTGACGCGGACCCGGGCCCGCTTCTGGGCGTTGATGGCCGTGACGATGCCGACGGCTTCGTTCTCGCTCTCCAGCACCGGACCCTGCTCGATATGGACTTCGAGATAAGCCTTTACGGAGCCGGGCTTGCGCTTCAGCGCAGCAATTCCCGATGGGTCCCCGCCGAAGGCGACGAGCGCATCACGCAGCACCACGCCATCCGCATCCCGGGAGTCGAGCCAAGCCGTATCATAGTGCCCGATCAAAGCCGACGAGGTCGAAAGGGAGGTCGGAAAACGCACCGTCTCCTCGTCCCCGAAACCGACCACCTCCAGTGCGAAGGGCAGGACGATGCCGGCATCGCGAAGCGCCTGCGCTGCAAGGATACCGGCGACGACGCCGAGATTGCCGTCAAACCGGCCGCCATCCTTCACCGTATCGATATGCGAGCCGATCAGCACGGCGGGAAGACCAGGCTTTGCGCCCTCGCGACGGCCCTGGACCGATCCGGCGGCATCGATGAAGGCGTCGAGCCCCGCCACTTCCATCGCGCCCTTCGTCCACTCGGCAGCCTGCCGATGCGAAGGGGAGAGGTAGAGACGGGTGATCTTGCCCGGCTCGTCGGTGAAGCGGTTCAGTCCATCGAGTGCGGCAAAGGCACGGGCACCAAGGACGGCGGCGGAGGGAAGTGAGGCGGTCATGGCGAAACCATAGCGCATCGGCCCTGCGGGGGAAGCAGCCAGAGGCGTCCMCAGGTCGAATTTCCATGACTGGCGCGACAGCCCATCCGCCTGCTAATCATCCAGCCGGAGCACCGTCTCTCTTCACCCCCTGGAAAGCACTCGTCCGCGCCGCACCGCCGGTACCGGGTGAAGCGGCTCCCCATCGCGAGACGTTGCCATGACCGACCCAATCGACCACGGAATCCGCTTCGGACGGATTGCCGCCATGTTGCCAGTACGCGACATGGACAAGGCCCACGACTTCTACACACGGGTGCTCGGCTTCCGAAAAACCTTCGAGAACGGTGTCCCCGTCGGCTTCATGATCCTGAAGCKCGATGAAGCCGAACTGCATCTCACCCTGCAGAAGACGCATCTCGCCGCGCCATTCAACGTCGCCCATCTGATGGTCGGCGATGCCGAGGCCCTGCACGCGATTTGCCAGCGCGAAGGGCTGCGTATCATCAAGGGGCTGCGGGACCAGGAATACGGGCTGCGGTCCTTCGTCTTCGCCGATCCGGACGGCAACCGGATCGATGTCGGCCAGCGCCTCTGACCGAAAAGGCAAACCGCGCCCCGCAGAACCGCGCGGCGCGGATCGGGATCAGTAAGTCGCGCGCCCACCCGACAGATCGAACACCGCGCCTGTGGTGAAGCTGTTCTCGGCGGAAGCCAGGAAACCGACCATCGAGGCGACCTCGTCAGGCTGCAGGAAACGGCCGCGCGGGATCTTKGCCAGCATGTAGCCGATATGCTCTTCGCTCATCTGGTCGAAGATGCGGGTCCGCGCCGCTGCGGGCGTGATGCAGTTGACCGCGATATCCTTGTCGGCGAGTTCCTTGCCGAGCGATTTGGTCAAGGCGATCACCGCCGCCTTCGAGGCGGAATAGGCCGAGGCGTTGGGGTTGCCTTCCTTGCCGGCGATCGACGCGACCAGCACCAGCCGGCCGTAATTGCGCTTCAGCATTCCGGGTATCACCGCCTGGCAGCAATGCAGCGTGCCATCGACATTCAGGCGCATGATCTTCGCCCATTCGTCGAGCGGGTATTCCCAGGTCTTCAGGTTGGGGCCCGCGATGCCGGCGCTGGTCACGAGGATATCGACGCTGCCGAGGCGAGCCTCGAGCGCGTCGGCCGCCCGCTTCACGGCGGCGGCATCGGTGACATCGATGGCGATCCCGGTCGCCCCCTTGCCGATCTCGCCCGCCGCCTTTGCTGCGAGCGCGCCATCGAGGTCCCAGATCTCGACCTTGGCGCCACTCGCCGCGAAGCGCTCGGCAACCGCACGGCCAATCCCCTGCGCTCCACCGGTCACAATGGCGACGCGACCGTCTAAATCGATTTGGTTCATGGCAAGCCCCCGGCTGAGAAGTCGGACTGCACGGTAGCGGCCTGATTTCCGCTAGGCCAGCGCGCTCGGTGCCATGCCGGTCTGCGCAAATCGGGGCAGATCAGCGCGTCGACTATTGGGCGTTGAGATAGGCCCGCGCGCTGAACACAGTGCGCAGGAGAATGCCGAGATCAAGCCAGAACGACCAATTGTCGATGTACCAGTGATCGAATGCGACCCGCTTGGCCATTTTCTCGTCCGTGTCGGTCTCACCGCGCAGGCCGTTGACCTGAGCCCAGCCGGTGATGCCCGGCTTCACATTGTGACGCCGGGCATAGAGGGCGATCTTGCGTTGGAACGCGTGATCATGGGCGAGCGCATGCGGGCGCGGCCCAACCAGCGACATCTGACCGGCGATGACATTCATGAGTTGCGGCAGCTCATCGAGATTGAAGCGGCGCAGCAAGCGGCCGATGCGCGTGATGCGCGGGTCGTTACGCGTCGCCTGACGAATGACGTCGCCGTCATCGGTCGCCGTCATCGTGCGGAACTTGAAGATCCGGAAGGGCTGCTGGTTGAAGCCGTAGCGTCGCTGCAGGAAGAACACCGGTCCGCGCGTGTCGAGCTTGATCAACCCCGCAATGATCAGCAGAACCGGCAACGCCAGAAGCAGGATGGTCGAAGCGGCGACGATGTCAAAGCCGCGCTTCGCGACGATCGCAGCGGTGGACAGCGCCGGGCGCGTCAGCCGCAGGCTGGCGAACGAGCCGATGCGCACGATATGGGGACTGTCGAACCGATCCATGATCCGCTCGGGCGCGAGGTGGATCGCGACCGGCAGGTTCATGAAGGCATCGATGCAGGCATCGATCGTCTCCTGATCCGACCAGGGCAAGGCGATGAAGACCGCGTCCGGCCGCATCTGCCGGCAGCGCCCTGCAGCGGTGACCAGATCGGCCTTGAGCGCGGCCATCGGATCATTGATGCGGCGCGCGTCGTTGCTGTGCAGGAAAGCGACGTCGACGATGGCGAAGCCCATGTTCCAGGGTTGATGGCGCGAGACGAAGGACATCACGTCGGGTTCACGGCCGATCAGGAACACCCGCTCCGTGGTGATGCGGCCGGTCTTGCTGGCCACTGAAATGATGCGGGCAATGCCGGCACGCGCCAGAGTGATCAGCGGAATGCCGGCCAGATAGGTCACGAGCACGACGGCGCGTGAATAATGATCGACGATCTTGGCGAGGAACGCGACGGCGATGAAGGCCACCATCGTAATGTTCCAGACCGTAAAGGCCGAGGCCATCTGCCCCTTCGCAGAGAGATAATGGCTGAGCTGGTAGCGACCGCGCATCACATTGGTGAAGACGAAGATCGCCGCGATCATCATCGCCAGCTCGCGCGTGATCCTGACATCGCCGAAATGGCCGTAGGCCAGGAGGTGGTAGACCACGGAGGCGAGGGACACGATCGTCAGCACCACGACCGCGTCTGTCAGCGCCGTGACGAGACCGATCCAGTGCCGCCAGGCATTGGCGCGTTCGTCGGCAGCCGCCGCCGCATAGTTCAGATCGTTGACGCTCATCATCGCGGCAGGCTCTCCGGAGCCACAACGGCCTGACGGCCGGCGGCGAGCGCTCCGGAACGGAACAGGACGCTCCCTTCCAACTGCTCTCACGGCTGCGAGCGGCAAGCGCCATGCCGCCCGGTCACGCGCCGGAATGAGACGCCGAGAGCGGAGTTCGGCCGCGACACGAAGGGGTCAGGGAATCCGGCTGCAACGACCGACATGACGGCGTCCCGTTATGAGACAGCGCCAATCCCGTTCCGCAACTCCTCGGCAGCCGGTCTGATGGTAGTCAGGGTCAAGGGCTGTTCACCGTCCATCGGGCTTGGCGTGATCCACCGCCGTGAGCGGCCAAGACAGGAACCGAAAACGCCTCGAAATGAACGAGATCGTGACTGCCATTTCATTCTTCGACATGTCATCGCACACGCAGCCAGCCGACCATCCCGACCATGCCCGCCGCGATATCGGCGGCATTGGTGTGGCTGTGCTCGATCGCGCGCAGGCGCTCGCGGTGCTCGACACGGCAC